>NZ_JAAHHM010000340.1:0-1628 GCF_010692445.1 Moorena sp. SIO3E8
TATTGGGTAGGTCAGAGGGATTACTCCCTCTTCGCCCCCTAAGCACCGTGCGAACAAGTCTCCAAGTACACGGCGCAACCAACTCCGAAACGACACGTTATTTTGTGCAACTCTTTTCCTTATTACCCGGTTTTGTACCTTTTGGTTTTTGTATCCGGTTTTTAGGAGGGGTTTTTATCCCGAAATACAGTCTTGTCTGTATTTCGGGTTTAGTTGCCCCCAAGGCATGGATGGTTCGATGGCATTCCTCATGGACGTATACTAGATTGTTGTATTTGTCTTGTCCCCCATGTTCCTTAGGAACAATGTGGTGTAGATGTACCCTATCGTAGTCCCCTAGTTGTTGTCGACAATATGGACATTTGTATTTTTGCCTTAGGGCTATTTTGTTCCTGCCTTTTGGCAGTCTACCTTCAGCCGTTTTCTTACTTTGCCTTTCTTTCCTCTTTCTCCAGTATTCTTGTAGATTTGGATTGTCTGGCGAGTAATCATAGGTGACTAATGTGTGTCTAGTTATCTTCGTCCATGGTGCTTTATCCAGGTATTGTTCTTTACTTCCAAAGACCTGTTTGTCTTCTCTTCCGGGACAGAAACATCCGAAGTGTTTTTCTTTTATCCACTTCCAGTCTTTTTTTGGGTATCTCCTCTTGCACCATCTTACTAGCTTCCATGAGATGTAATCATTTAGTTTATTAAATGTTTCCTTCGCTACTACTCCGTTATGGTAGTTTGTCCAACCTCTTATGATTGGTTGTAACTTCCATATGAGCTGCTGAACGGATGCTCCTTTTAGCTTAGCGAATTCCCATTTTATCTTCTTCTTGATTCCCTTTAAGCTTTTATTTGATGGTTTTATTAGAGTTATATACCCCTTTTTCCTAGTTGTGGTTTTATACTTCCGAAAATTCCACCCTAAAAAGTCAAAACCTTCCAATAGGTGAGTTATTTTGGTTTTTTTTTCTGATAGATTTAGTCCTTTCTTGGCTAACCATTTTTCGGTGATTACCTTGGCGTTCGTGGCATCTTCTTCTGATTCTGTTAAAATCACAAAGTCATCCGCAAAGCGAACTAATGTTCTATTTGATTTATTCCTCCAAGAGTCCTCACCCTTTTTAGTTTTTTCTTTTCTGTAGGTTATTCCCAGTTCTTTTTCCAATCCGTGTAGTGCTATGTTGGCCAGTAATGGGCTGATTATTCCCCCTTGTGGGGTACCCATTTCTGTTGGATGGAATGTGTTTTTGTTTACATATCCTGCCTTCAGCCATTCCTGGATTAGTCGTCTCGCTGGGAAATTGCCAATGGTTTCCATTAACGGTTGATGAGCTATGTTATCGAAGCATCCTTTTATGTCAGCTTCCACCACCCACCATTTTTTGTTTCTTTCTCCGTTGATGTTCAGGAATATTCTCTGGCGGGCGTCATGAGTACCTCTTCCTGGTCTAAAACCGTATGATGTGGCTTCAAACTGAGCTTCCCATGCTGGTTCCAAAGCGTTTTTGGTTATGGCTTGTATACATCGGTCTGTAATACTGGGTATTCCCAGTGGCCTCTGCTTGCCATTTGATTTTGGTATGTAGATGCGTTTAGTTGGCTTTGGCTTCCATTTTTTGAGATTTGACAAGGTTTCC
>NZ_JAAHHM010000341.1:0-1602 GCF_010692445.1 Moorena sp. SIO3E8
GTCAATAACTCACCGTCAAATCCTTTGGATTATGACGGGAGCTTGTAAGAAGCTCATAGTTGACCAGTCTAAGTTCTTTAGAACTACGTTATTTCTGAGTGTTAAAGTTCCTACCTGAGGATGCGTAGCCAGTCCCCAGCTCTAGAACTCAATTGTTAAACAGGTGTAGTTGAGTTAAGCCAGTGCGATTGAGAATGTACCGGGAAATAACATTGACGAGGCTCACTTAACCCTAGCAATAGGAGAAAACACAATTATGCGTGTATTTGTACTCAACAAAAATCGACAACCTTTAGATCCATGTAAGCCCGCGAGAGCCAGAATTTTACTTTCGACAGGGAAAGCCAAGGTATATCGTCGTTATCCATTCACTATTATTTTGACGGAGGAAGTAAAAAATCCAGTAATTCACAAACATCAAGTAAAAATAGATCCTGGTTCAAAAACAACTGGTCTAGCTATAGTCCAAGGGGAACGAGTAATCTGGGGATCTGAACTCACCCATAGGGGTTCCCAAATACGAGATAATTTAATCTCTCGTGGGCAGTTAAGACGGTCTCGTCGTAATCGCAAAACTCGATATCGCCAGCCCAGATTTCTTAATAGAACTAAACCGAAAGGTTGGTTAGCCCCTAGTTTGACGTCTAGGGTTCAAAATATTTTAACTTGGGTTAAAAAGTTGATTCGATTCTGTCCTATCACCGGCATATCCCAAGAATTGGTTAGGTTCGACACTCAAAAGCTACAAAATCCTGAACTATCTGGTATCGAGTACCAACAGGGGACACTTTACGGCTATGAACTTCGGGAATATTTACTTGAGAAATGGAATCGCAAGTGTGCTTATTGTGGGGCAACAGGTACTCAGTTAGAAATCGAGCATATTAAACCATTATCTAAAGGTGGTTCCAATCGGGTTTCTAATTTAACTATTGCGTGCCATTCGTGTAACCAGGCTAAATCAAATCAAGATATTGAGCTATTTTTGTCTAAAAAACCTAGTATTTTGAAACGAATACTGAGTCAATCTAAACGTCCACTGGCTGATGGGGCTTCTGTTAACTCAACTCGCTGGAAATTGTATCACGATCTTAAATCAATAGGATTGCCTGTTGAAGTGGGGAGCGGTGGATTAACAAAATTTAACAGGTGCCGCCAAGATCTTCCTAAAACTCATTGGCTTGATGCGGCCAATGTTGGAAAAGTTGAAACTCTAATTATTGAAGTGACCAAACCTTTATTAATAACGGCCAAAGGACACGGCACTCGTCAGCTCTGTAGGACTAATAAGTATGGGTTCCCCATTCGTCATTGCTCCAGAATTAAATTTCACAAAGGCTTTCAGACAGGAGATATTGTCCGCGCCGTGGTTACTAAGGGAAAAAAGATTGGGACTTATGTAGGACGGGTTGCTACTAGAAAATCCGGGTCTTTCAATATCTCAACTTTGGGAGGACTAGTGCAAGGGATTAGTCACAAATATTGTCGATTTATTCACAGAAAGGATGGTTATGCTTATACAAATTAGATCCTGTCCTCCCTTTCCTCTCGCCGTTAACCCTACGGGTATAACGGGAGTCTCCAGGGAGGTGGACAGATGAA
>NZ_JAAHHM010000342.1:0-1598 GCF_010692445.1 Moorena sp. SIO3E8
GGAGACATAGCAGTTTTTACATTGGTTTATATGGTCAAACCTGGGTAAAGTTTAAGGATTGTTGTCTAGAATTAGTAACCGAATTAATGAGACTCAATCCTAATAAACGAAAGTATTATCAACGAGGTATAAGGGCTAGGTTGCTTATAGAATCTGCATTTTAGCTTATTTCGTCGCCCCCTCAGGTAGTTCAACGTAGATAAATTTGAGCTTATCGTAGAACACTTCACAGTGCTGATTTTTTAGCTCCACCACATGCAACAGTTCCGACTCGTGCTTATGGTCATCAAATACAAAATCTAAAATACCAACGGTATAAACTGCGGTGAGCTCATAATTCCAATATCCCTGTTGAGCCTGTTCTTGGATGGGGAAAGTGGAATAATAGACACTGCGATCCTTAAAGAAATTTTGCTTGGCCTTCTGCATTTCGACAATGAAGCGTTCACCGGTCTCGCTCTGACAATAAATATCAAAGATAGCTCTTCGATCCACTAAGGTGTTGCCCAAGAACTCCGGATTCTTAAAGGTGACATCCTGAATCTGATGATGGGGAGGCAACAGAGTATTCAAGAAGTCGATCAACAGTGCCTTGTTTGGCTCAGTGCCAAAGACGCGCTTAAAACCGAAATCGGTGAGTAGGTCAATGTATTTATCTGGCAAGGGGAAAACCATATCAAAAGCCTCAGATCAAGGTTTGAGCAAGGCAAAAGGCAAAAGGCAAAAGGCAAAAGTTTACTACAAAAGCGTTTCAGCTTGTATCAATGTCCTAACTTTGATGGGTAGTGCTATATACAGTTTAAATGCACAACAGCTCACCCCACCGCAAACTCGGTATACTGCCTCATAATCGGTGCCTGATAGGCCAAGACAATATCCTGCTTTGGTACCCCTAGCTCAACTAACTGATCTGCGATCGCAATCTCCGACCCATCATGCTGTATCCAAATCTTGCTATCTTTAATATCCACATGTACAGAACACCCATAAATACGGGTGGTGTTATTTTTCCAACCGGTATGAACCATCTGGTAATGATCCCGTTCCGTATCAAAAATGAGCTGGGTTTCAATGGCCGGATTAGCAGACTTAATACTGGCGCGTTTTTTAAGCAAGTCCTGAATGTGCTGTCGATATACCTCTAGTTTATCCATTGAGTAATCCTGGGTTGCGAAATATCATAAACTGCAATAGGAACCTGATTACGCTTGATCGACTTTTGTATGAAGGGATAACTGAAAAAAGCACTGTAAATAGTGTTAGGAACCGCAAGATGAAGTGTTCGATCAGGCTCCTCATCTTCTAAGGCAAGACGATAGTTAATAAACTGCCCAATTGCACCATGGAATTCTGAAATTCTTGAAGTTGATAGAAAGCTTTTAACTTCAATAGCTATTTTTTCATTATTGCGTTCAGCAGCAATCAGGCGTTCTGCCCCCAAATCAATGTAGAGATCGGTAAAACCCAGATCAATGCGATAAGGATCGTGAGTAATGATCCAACCGTCATTGATTAGAGCATCCTTAACTAGATCATGGAATTGATCCTTAGCAGACATGGGGAAATAGGTACAGGTGTCAACAAACGTCTATTATATA
>NZ_JAAHHM010000343.1:0-1580 GCF_010692445.1 Moorena sp. SIO3E8
CAGAACTGATTGGGGCAGCAGTTCCAGAGCTTCAAAGCTATTTGGGATAGCTGGCGGTTTGATTTCCATGGTTCTACACTACTACTCATCCTTCCCTTTTTGTCAACCCCATCACCTGAATGCTTACGTTGCTGCATCTTTGTCTTCGGTTTTTTTTCCAGTAGCAGCTATAAGTTGGCCGTTGTCTAGGGTGAGAGATTCAGCATTAATTTCCAGTGTACCAGCTACTCCTAGCTCCCTCTGATCCACATCGGTTTCTGGAAAACCATTCTGAGTTAATGGTACAGCGCTTACTGATATTTTGGCTCCATCTTCGACAGTTAGCTTTTCGGTTGTTACTGTCAAGTCTCCTGCCTGGCTACCTCCGCTGGCTGCAACGGAAATCCTGCTGTCAGGGTCATCATCAAAGATCACAAGGACTTCATTGGATATGTTCAGTTTTATAACGTTTATTCGTTCTTCTATGTCTTGGATTTTTGTCTCTATTTCTTCTATGTCTTATTCCAGTTTTTTGATATTTGCTTCCGTTATTTGATTCTGGGTTTCCTGGAGTTCATCCAGCTTTTTGATGAGTTGACGGTTTTCTCTGTTTAGTTTATTATCTTCGTTATCCAGTTGCCGCTTTTGTGATTCCAGAATATTATTGATAATAACAATACGTTGCGAGGAAGAGTCGGGAGCACTACCACTAACAATAACTTGCTCTGAAGCATTAATCGTAATGGTGCCAGCATTGCCAGGATCTCCACCCTCATCATTTAAGGGTTTAGTCTTAATTTCTCCCTCTTCCGTGATGCCTATTATCTCGAAGGGATTACTATTTAAGGCAGTAGAAATAATTTTCCCCCCTTCAGTGACCTTTACTTCGTTAGCATTGATTGTGATTTCACCGCCTTGAAATTTACCGATGCTGCGAGTGCTTATAAATGAATCATTGGATACGGTCAATTTACCAGTTGTGATATTTATCTTTCCTCCCCGAGGCTCGTTTTCCCCAACACTCTCAGCTCCTAGTCGAGTTTCGGTAACTATGCGATTGGCGTTTTTTCCAGAAATTTCCACAAAATCGGTAGCATTGACTGTAATATTACCTGCTGGGAGTTTGCCCTGAGTAAAAGCTTCTAATTTACCTCCATTTTTAAGGGATAGAGAGCGGGCTGTAATGGTAATGTTGCCAACCCCTCCTGGGGTGTTTTTCGCTGTTTCTGGGTTTCCCGCTCCAGCATTTACGAAAGATTCGATATCGCTGTTGTTAAGCTCAATCTTATCCTTAACCGTTATCCTGATATTTCCAGGATTGCCCTTACTGTTCGACTGAACTTGACTACTAATAAAGCTTCTGTTGTTTAAGGAAAGTGAACCAGCTTCAATGATTATGTCGTTACCATCCCCTTTAGATCTCTTTTGGGATTGTGCTGCAATTTGGGCTCGGTCTGTCATGATGAAGTCTCCTGGGCGACCGATGAAGGCGCTCAAAGGAGTGAGAATTCCATAATTCTCCATAGAGGCTAGAGTTCAAGCGAAGTTCCCACCCGAAGGGGCGCTGCGAGATGGATATATCCGGCTTCTGAGCTAGAATA
>NZ_JAAHHM010000344.1:0-1570 GCF_010692445.1 Moorena sp. SIO3E8
TCACAGAAAATCTGCTCAAACTGCCGACGGCAGATTTGAAAATGACTATATGAAGATGATGGAATTTTTTAATTCTTCCGCAGAATTGGCGGAGCATCCAGCACCCATGCCGGAACACATTATATGGCCAACTCCAACCGAGGGGTATAGAGGGGAAGTCATTGAGGCAAGAACAGGCATAAAAAATACGGTGGACATCTATTTTGATACCAAGCCCACTCCCATTAAAACTTCAACCACCATGGTAGGATTTATGGTAGGGGTCATGAAGGATAGAGTCTATAAGAATTGTAATCGCCTGGTCGTCTACAATAAAGTCAATATCGGAGGTGAAGATTCCAGGGACAATATTCAGGCTGAGTTGCGAATCATGCTTCCCAGCGGTATCACCTTTGACGCACGTGAGTACAAACCCTTGATGGTAGGAGGTGATGTGGGAACCGATGTCAATGCGAAAATGCAGGAATACAATATGCAATTGCAAATCCTGGAGATGGATAAAGAAAACTTTAAAAACCGAAGAAAGCTTTGCAGGGATCAGGTCTGCAGGGATGAAATGAATAGAGAAATAGCACGTATTGATGAACGCATCGAACGGCTCACTTGTGAGACCGCAAGGGCCATGGGCTGGGAACATCTTGCCGACAATTGTGATTGATTCATACAAACCCAAAAGTACGCCCGATGAAAACTACAGTGGTCCTTTTTTTGATTTTGCTTTTTTCAATAACCTCCCAAGCCCAAGACCTTGAGTTGGATGTGTACGTAATTCCAACCTCTGTCATTGGAGATCCCATTCTTTTCAATGTCAATGTAAAAAACAAAGGGGAAGAAGTGGTTCAAGGCGTTGAAGTGCAAATTGAATTGAAATCTGGTTTGGAATTTTCAAGCGTTTCACCAAAAGATTCCGACTACAATCCCGACACCGGTATCTGGAAAATTGGTGAGGTAGTTCCAAATAAGGGTAAAATTCTCGGTGTTATTGCCAAATATGCCAAAAAAGATGACGCCATTTTAATCGCAGAAATTTCTGCCAGTGGTTCAAAAGATCCCGATAGTACTCCTGGCAATGGTGTCGATACCAATGGAAATGGAATTCTCATCAACGACAAAGGAGATGAAGATGATGGAGATGCCGCACAGAATGGCCCATACAATTAAAGCCAAATATTAGGTACACAATTATTTTCCATAGTATTCGGAAAGTACTTCATCAATTGCCATAACCACACTTTGGGCATTGTCTTTTGTGAAACACAATGGAGGTTTGCTCTTGATAACATTGTCAAATATCCCATCAGTACTGATAAGAATATGACGGTCTCTCAAGGCATTCTTAATATGTTGCGCCAACGCCGTATTCGGATGTGTAGTTCCTTCTTTTACAATTTCAACCCCAATGAACAATCCAGACCCTCGCACATCACCGATACAGGGATATTTGGACATAAGTTTTTTTAGAAGGGATTGGTAGTGATCCCCGACAATTTGTGCATTCTCCTGAAGCCCTTCCTCTTCAATCACATCCAGGACTGCGCTGGCTATGGCACATGAGACCGGATTGCCCCCG
>NZ_JAAHHM010000345.1:0-1500 GCF_010692445.1 Moorena sp. SIO3E8
CCATCGGTGACAACTTAAGCCTGTATGCCAATTGTCAAGGGGGTTGAGGAAAAAGGCTTGAAGAAAAACTCAGACTGACCCTTTTGTCGGTCAGGAAAAGGAGCAACAATAAGTTTGACCTTGGGTTTTCGCTGCTGTTTGACGATACCTAAATCCTGATTCTCTGGGGCAGCAAAATACTTAACTGGGTCAGAAGCTAATCCTTTGTCATGAGCAACATAAAAATGATAGAGACCTCGATAAATCATCTCTAAAGAGATGCGGTCAAAGGGTAAAGAAAGCTCCGAGGCTACAGCATCACCTAAATCCACGCTCAACCGCATAAAAAAGCCACGTCCCCCAAATCTGTAACTTAACTCCATTAAGAGAACCAGTCCATAAATAACTTAACCCTAAAAGTCGTTTAACTGTATTAAAAGCCTCTTCAATCCGCCAACGCCGTCCATACAAATCAGCGACGACATAGGGAGGTAAAATCATCGGGTCAAGCACACTCGTTAAATAAGAATGCCAAGTTTTGCCTGAGCGCACTTCAATTAAACGTAAAGTCACAAACGGAGTTTTTTTAGTTCCAGAACCCATCCGAATCAGACGGTCACGAAGACTATAACTATCACTGAAGACTTGCTTAACTTCAAGGGAAGCTCCCTTCTTTAAACGGGTAATAAAATGAATCCCTCGGTCAATTAACTGCTGCCAAAAGTAAAAGTGATAAAAGCCTCGATCTAGTAACAGCAAAGTTTTAGCCCTTACTAAATTCAACAGATTCGACTCCAATTTGGTGTCAGAAGCTCTGGGATTTTCCTCAAACCAAATCTCAACCGGAAGCCGTGTCTTTACATCCACCACTACTCCCATCTTGCCGGCTAACTGTCCTTGGGGTATGTCTGCCAAGCTTTTTAGCTTCCGAAACAAGGCTTCTAAAGTGGAATTATCGGCAATCAAAATTCTCTCAAACTTAGATAGAGTAAACTGAACACTTTCTGGCAGAGGACGGCACTTTCTTGAGTCCCAAACCTTTCTTAATTCTGGCAGCAACTCCTTAAAAACTCTCTCAAATAATTGAGCCGGAAAGGTCAAAAATCTCTGAGAAATTGCTTGTTGACTCACCTGAGTGGGTGAACACCACAAAAAGCCTTCTCTTGTTAAGATTCGGTTAAGTTCTCTGACCCCAGCTACATCTCGCCACAGTAAAGTTAACACGGCAGCTACCATCAAGGGCAGGTTAAGAATCCGGTCTCTTAATCCCAGTTTACGATAGTATCCCTCTTGGGCTATGATGGCCGGTTTCACCAACGATTCTAGCTTAGCAGCTATTGCTGAGTCCTCTACTAGAGGACGTTGGGTCTTTTTCGCATGGTCTCGGTGGGTTTTTCGGTGGCCGCTCATCAGGATTCACCATGGCTCAATTACTTGTCTGTTCTGAGTTTCACACGACTCGAACCCTGAGGCAATCCCCCCTCTTGACAAAAGGCTTTTTCTCTTAACTTGTCACCAATG
>NZ_JAAHHM010000346.1:0-1482 GCF_010692445.1 Moorena sp. SIO3E8
AGCCCAGGAAGTCAAATCCGTCTGTCGTTTTGGTTAGCTTGGTCTTTTCAACGCTTATTTCCATCCCGCGTCCTGCCAAGAATACTTTGATTTTTGACAGTATTTTTTCAGCTTTGTCTTTTGGTTTTAGGAATATTATCATATCATCCGCATAACGGACTGATGGGTGTATTCCTTCTATTCCATCAAGTGCAATGTTTGCTAATAGTGGGCTTACTACTCCTCCCTGTGGCGTACCTTGCTCTGGGAACTCTGGATTTATTCCTGCTTTTAAGCATCGGAATATTCCTGTTTTTAGTCCTTGTGGAGCAATTATACGTTTCATTATGGATTGGTGTGATATCCTGTCAAAGCATTTCTTTATATCTAGTTCGATTACTCTTTTATCGATACCCTTCTTATTTGAACTTAAGTTCTCATATATGTATGTTTGGGCATCGTGTGCGCTACGACCAGTCCTAAACCCGTAACTCCGAGCGTGAAAGGTCGCTTCATGTGCTGGTTCTAGAGCAAATTTGGCCAGACATTGCCATGCTCTGTCAGATATCGTGGGGACTTTCAGCATTCTAGTGCTCCCATTTTTCTTGGGTATGGGTATTTCCCTTAACCCTTGGTGCGTCCAGTTCTCCGCACGGTCGCCTAGCTTTTCAAGTACCCCAAACCTTTCCTTGTAGGTTAGAGCTATTTTGCCGTCTATTCCGGCGGTTTTCTTACCCTGATTTAGTTGGGTCACTTGACGGATGGCCAATAACTGTGCTGAACGGGATTTCAAAATCAGTTTTTGTAGAGACCTTGCTTTCCGTAGGTCGCCCGCTTGAACCGCTTTATATACTCGTCTCTGTAGGCGGAAAAGGTTGCGGCGGAGATGTTTCCACTTTTGTCCTCTCCAAAGTTCACTATGTTTTGTCATGTGTCTAACTATGCTCTTCATTGATTTGTATATTCTGAATACCCGACCCCAGTTTTGGAGTCATCCTACCCGATGGGAGGGATTAAGTTTGGCATAACTTACCGGGGATTCGACCTTTCCCCAGACCTCTAATTGCCATCGTTTTTACTCGTTCCATCCATTCGATTGTTCTGACGATTTAGGGCATTCCACTTTGCCTACCCTCTTCTCGGAGATTACAGCTATCCTAAACGAAATGCTGTGAGAATATGAGGATGAAGACCATATGTTTTTGACAGATTATGGCTTGTCTTTAAGACACTTTTCTAGGAATTATTTACCCGTGTCGTCTCTCCTTTAGCGCCAGTGTGAGACATCTGTCTTTCTCTCTGATTGCGCCCTGCTGCCAGCTTCACTCTGGTAGGTTGCCTCCTCCTCGGTGTGGCCAGATAGGAAGTCACTTGTCTCTTCAAGGACAGGACTTTCACCTGTATCAAATGGACAGTTAGGATTTTGAGGAGTTAGTTCCTCGCGAATCCCCCAGTCCATACCCCTTTACTTTCTAAAGGCTCCTGACTGGAACGAGCCGCACA
>NZ_JAAHHM010000347.1:0-1479 GCF_010692445.1 Moorena sp. SIO3E8
CAATACGGTTCGGTTAAGCTTGAAAAGCATGTAAACTGGTAATTGTCATCAAGGTGCGAAGGGCAAAATGCAACTCAAAGAATTCTCCTTGGTTGTACCGAAGATTGAATCAGGTACAGTACTCAAAGCTTTAGAAGCAGCGATTCCATCGTCAGCAATAGAGCAGGCGATTGCGGATACAAAAGCCAAAGAAGAGCGCAGGCGAGCTTTACCTTCACATTTGGTTGTCTGTTTAATCATTGCCATGAGTTTATGGTCAAAAGCTTCTATGAGAACAGTACTGAAAAATCTAGTAGATGGTTTGAGTGAAGCTTGGGTGAGAGTGGGGAAGTATTGGCGAGTACCTTGTAAATCCTCAATTACTGAAGCACGACAAAGAATAGGGTGTCAGGTAATCAGTCGTCTTTTCCATTCAGTAGTAAGTCCTTTAGCAACAGTTGACACACCAGGAGCTTTTCTTGGAGGACTGCGAATAATGGCAGTAGATGGCACATTATTCGATGTACCAGATACCGATAAAAACGCAAGGGTGTTTGGATATCCTGGTAGTCGTCCTGGTACTCAAACCGCCTTCCCCAAAGTCCGCTTAGTGCTACTAATTGAAGCCGGAACGCATTTAATCGTTGATGCGTTAATCTGTCCATACCGCATTGGTGAGCGAGTTAGAGCAAAAAAGTTACTACGGTCAGTAATGGAAGGAATGTTGTTGATGTGGGATAGAGGACTACATTCTTATGGAATGGTAAGAGCAACCCTTGGCCAAAAATGTGATTACTTAGGACGAGTGCCAAAAAATGCCAAATTCAAGGTAGAAAAAGTTTTGGCAGATGGTTCTTATCTATCGTGGATTACCCCTGATCGTAAATCCAAGAAAAAGGGTGGTACGAAAATCCTAGTACGAGTCATTGAATATACCATTGATACTGATGGAGAGCCAGAAATTTACCGCCTTATTACTAGTTTGACAGATATGGCTTTATTCCCGGCTTTATTACTGGCGATTGAATATCATCAACGTTGGGAAGTAGAAAATACTATTGATGAACTCAAAGTTCACCTTAATGGTCGCAAAACTCCAATTCGCTCCCTAAACCCTCGTGAGGTAGTTCAAGAAATTTACGGTTGGCTTCTTGGTCATTGGGCTGTACGTTCCCTAATGTATCAAGTGGCCGAGCGTGCTCAAATCTCCCCTTTACGATTAAGTTTTACCGGAACCCTTAATGTTGTGCGTCGTGCCCTTCCTAAATTTCAACGTCTTGAGCCAGAAGAAGTCCCTTTTTTTTAACCTGGCTAATGACAGAAATCTTTGACGAGCAGATCCCAGAGCGCGAAGGAAGAAGTAACCCGCGAGTAGTTAAAAAAACTAGAGCTAAATTTCCTTCCAAGAAACCAATACATAAAGGAATTGGAGCCAAAAGTGAAACACGAACATTCTATGTAATCAATACTGCTTAGAGCTTAACCGAACCGTATTGAGAG
>NZ_JAAHHM010000348.1:0-1479 GCF_010692445.1 Moorena sp. SIO3E8
CAAAGAAACCATTAACGTTCCTTTCTCTGCTAAAGTCATTTCTTCGAGTGGTTTACCTTTTCCTCCTATATAGGTAGCGAATATTTCCCTAGCTCTAGGATCGAGCGATTGAGCGGCATCTAATAGAGCATCTAAAAAATTAGTTCCCATATTAGCTTTTTTTCCGTTACGAAATGACGAGACTCTCGATTGACTGACTCCAGAGCGATCGCATACTTCTTTAGCTTCAAGATCTAATACTTTAAGCATCTTATCAAAAGCCTCATAGAGCCTTAGTTTATTGGCATTCATACCTCGTTATTTGATTTAGTTTAATTGCAGTTTCCTGCTGTTGAAGTAAGATAGATGGGGGATAGTCAATTATGCCAAAAACTAAATGACTTTATGCCAACGAAAATGCCAAATTCATAAATTAAGTAGGTCGGCGGGAAAATTTATAAGTATGTAACGAAAAGTTAATGGGGAAGTTTAGAGTGAAATTTCACACGTTCTGTACAATGTTTTCTTGTTTCTCCCCTAGCTTTAACTCCATTCATTACGGCATAAGCAAGATCTAATTCGTCATCAAACATTTTTCCCGATAGCTCATCTTTTTTAAGATGCTGCCACTCCAATTCAATTGGATTCATTTCGGAACAGTATTTAGGCAGAAAGAATAGGTATAAACCTTGACTTTCCCACTTTGACCATAGCTTTTGAACTTGCTTACATCGATGTATCGGACCGTTATCTTGTACTATTACTCTTATGGGTCCCAATTTTTCCGCGGACTCAGCTTCTTGCTTCATCATTTGGATATAAGATTTGCGGTTGACACCACCAATAACCAAGCCGTAAACAAAGCTAATTAAAGGTTGAAGAAGCCCAATAATACTTAGTCTACGCCCACGACGCGTTGTTTGTTCTAAGCATTTTTGCTCCCCTCGTTGGTAGTAGCTATAACTTGGTTCACTCCACAGGCAAAAACCTGATTCATCCAAATATTTCAAGTCTATTTCTCCAGTGGCAGCAAACAATTCCAACATATCTAGGTCTGCTTGCTTGATTTCCCGAAGTTTTGGGTCTTGCTTGCCTTTGTGACTTTTTCTGGTCCGTTTCCAGATAACCCCCTTTTTTTGAGCACCCGTCTTAATCTGTCAGGACTCAATTTAATTTGGCGGTCGCTATATAACTTTTGAGCAAGTTGAAGACTATTATATGTACGGGGTTCTTGTTTGAGGCATTCTTCCAAAAAAACTATGTCTTCTTCAGAATACTTCGCTTTTCCTCCTCTACCAGGTTTATCCCACAGCCCTTCCAAACCAAATTTCTGCCATTTGTGTAAAACTTGCCTTATCGTTTGTCCAGCCCAGCCGAAGTGCTCTGCTATTTTTTCAACATACCAACCATGTGCATTTAACCTGATTACCTCTGCTCGGTCTTTAACTTTCTGCGGTACGTCTTCTTTTCTTAGGTTTAACAAGGTTCGATCTTGTTGAC
>NZ_JAAHHM010000349.1:0-1474 GCF_010692445.1 Moorena sp. SIO3E8
CCGTTAAACTAAGCTGGGAGGTCGCCCTCTCCAACTCGTCTTCAAAACCGTACTTGTGACTTTCACCACATACGGCTCCTCGTGTCTGAAGTCCTTTGTCATTAGGTACCTTATATAGGGTTTTCATCTAAACTCCTAATGTTGTTTTGATGTTTTCTTATTTCCCTATGTATCTCGTCGTGGCAGTGTAGGTGGATTAATTCCATATTTTGGATTTGGTCTTTACCACCTTGACTTAGCGGCTTAACATGGTGTACTTCCCAGTCATCTCCTGTTCTGAAGGTTAATCCACAATGGGCGCACTTCCCTTTTTGTTTCTTGAAAAGTTTCCCTTTCTGAGTTACTAATTCGGGGTGTTTGCTCATTCTGTTCCCCCAGTATGTTAGGTCACCATCATAGATACTGCGGTCTTGCTTCACTTTTACGTATCTGCTGACCTCTATCCATGCGTGTTTTATCAGGTGTTGTTCATCAGATTTTCTGAAGACCCAGTTATCGTTACCGTGTTCTCCGTCTTTTCTGGTTACTCTTCCCCAATATTTCTTTTTGACCCAATCCCAGGATTTGTTTCCGTGTCTGTACTTGCCCCACCTTCTCAGTTTTTGGTACATCAAGTGGTCTAAGTCACCAAATATCTCTTTGCTTATGCCAGTTTTGTGGTAGTTACACCATCCTCTTATTTTCTGGTTTAGCTTGTTGATTAGGTGTTCCTGGGGGGCTGCTTTGTGTGAGTCTATTAACTTGCACAAGTCCTCCCAGTGTTCCTTGATGGCTTTCTTTGAAGGTTTTATGAGTGTTTTGTACCCTAGTTTGCTCTGATTTTTTCCCACTTCGTATTGTCTTACGTTGAATCCGAGAAAGTCGAATCCATCGTTAGAGTGTACTATTTGAGTTTTTTCAGGCTTTAATTCCAGACCAATGTCATTTAGCCATTCATTTATGACATCCTTACATTTTTCGATGTGCTCTTTTGACTTGTGCATTACTACAAAGTCATCGGCATATCTTACAAAGATGAGCCCCCGTCTTTTCTGGGTTTTACTCTTTCTCTTCTCTACATAGGTTTCGGCGAAGCTTTTCATTTCTTCTTCCATTCCATGTAGGGCTATATTAGCTAGTAAGGGTGAGATGACACCGCCCTGTGGGGTACCTGTCTCTGTTTTGGCGAAGGTACCCTTGTCAATTACTCCTGCTTTTAGCCATCCCTTTACTATCCTCCTTAATTTGGGGAAGGTGTCTAGTTTGTTCAGCAGTTTGGAGTGATTGATTTTGTCGAAGCATTTACTTATGTCGGCATCTAGTACCCATTTGGGTGTTTTTAGTCCGTTAAATATTGCTTCTCGGGCGTCGAAGGCGTTTCTACCTGGTCTGAAACCATATGAGTTTGGTTCAAATTTTGCTTCCCATTCAGGTTCTAGTGCCATTTTGACTAATGCTTGAATGGCTCTATCTTCTATAGTGGGTATTCCTAGTG
>NZ_JAAHHM010000035.1:0-64083 GCF_010692445.1 Moorena sp. SIO3E8
GGGTCAGGCATAGCACAAGTTGTGAAGAGTACAATAGGGTAAGCTGAGCATCGAGTAGGTAAGCAGTTCATCCTTCTATTTTACCATTATCAGCAGCTGCTCAAGTATTTCTGCCGCGCTGCACTAGCTCCGAAAGATGGTAAAAATTCTGGATGTAATTCCAGAAAGATTAAGCGTGGTTTTTTGCCTAAACTTCCGTTAAGCAAACTCTCTGCACCATGCAAACACAAAACCTCAGCTCCCTCGATATCAATCTTAAGGACAGTGGGTAGGGGCAGATTACCAATAGAAATTTCATTATCAAGAGTTCTTGTTTGCACAGTTACTTTACCCTTTGGGGCACCAGGTCTATTTAGCTGCTCTTTCAGGGTTGGAGCAAAGCCAGAAGCACCATCAGTGAACAAAGTTGCTTCTCCTTCTCGATCACTAACCGCCCAAGGTACGAAGGTAACGTTGGATAAATTATTGAGTTCAACATTATTCTGAAGGCGTTCCATCGTTTCAGGATCGGGTTCAAAAGCAAATACCTTTCCATTTTCAGCAAATATAGCTGCATGGACAGCCATTAACCCAACACTTGCGCCAATGTCTAAGACAATGTCGTCTATCTCGATTAGTTTTGTAAATTCTTCCACGAAGAACTTCTCGCCACCATAGTTTGCTAATCTATATTTTTCTACCGGGCTAAAAGCTTCAAATTGGAGTTTTCGTCTATAGGTGGGTAGTTCAATTTTTAGCGGATACAACCCTGGTTTATCATCTTTGCCTCCACGAAGAGAGTTCTTAAGATTGTTTAGGGCAAATTTAACTCGATTTATTTTAATCATCTCAATACCTTTACTAGCTTATTTTGTGCATAATATGGTGTGGCCTGAGCCCTGAAAAGCTTACTAGATAAAGCGTTGAGGCAATGATATTAGGCTTGATACAGTCCCAAATTGACCCTACGAATGATTTTAATGAAGCAACGAAAGTATTATCAAATCTGCGTTTTAGCTTATTTCATCGCCCCCTCAGGTATTACCCAACAGTCTAACTCTAAGGGCGGTAGACAGATAAGTTGGGATTGATTTGATAATCGACATCTTTGAGCGCCCATACTTTCGACCTGACCAAGCCACAGGGATTGTTGTATACCTATACTTTTTAATAATACCTTTTAATGCCATCTCCATTCCAATATTGTAGCCATCAGCGGTTGGCTTAATTTCTTTCAAAACTAGTCTTCTGTATGCCTTAAATGAGTTGGTGATGTCACTACAGTTTGTACGGAAAATCCACTGGAGAAACGAATTTCCAAACTGTGACAAAAATCCCTTTACTGCTGTGGATTCAGTGATTTTTGCTCCAGCCATAAACCGTGAGCCAAAAACCATGTCATTCCCATTTTCAATGAGCTGGATGTAAGAAAGCACGTCGTCGAGTGAATCGCTGAGATCGCCGTTGAATGGAATCAAAATGTCTCCGGTGGCGACACTAAACCCTTTTCGTAAGGCCTTTCCATACCCTGGAGGATTTCCTCCTTTCACTGCAACAACATTTTGGTGTGACTTTTCAAAGGATTTAAGAATCTCCCATGTTCCATCAGTACTATCATCAACTGCAACAAGTTCAAAGTCGATGTCACGTTTGGACAAGTATGCATATGCTTTTCTCATGGTCATCTCTACATATGCTGCTTCGTTCTTGAATGGAATAATTAGTGATGTCTTCATAATAAAACTAATGAATGAGTCTTGTGCTTACGCACTCTTGCAGTTGCTTACTACCCATTCTTGCTCAAGAATTGTTACAGTTGGATGCGGAATAATGAACTTACCACCAGCATTGAGATAGTCGGCATATTTTTTGATAAAGAAATCTAGAAAATTCCAGGCAAGAACCAAGTAGTAATCTGGCTGCTCGTTAATTAGACTTTCGCAAACAATGGGAATATGAGTTCCAGGGGTGTATCGACCAATTTTGTATTGATTGATTTCGACCGCACATTCGACGAGATCAGGGCCGATGCCACAGTAATTGAGTAGCGTGCTTCCTTTAAGAGGAGCACCAAGTCCAAAGACACGCTTTCCTGCCCCTCTAATTTGCTGGAGAAGCGACACAAGCTCTTCTTTGTTTTGTTCCACGCCCTTAGAAAAGTCGAGATATGTTTGTAGTCGATCAAGACCGAAGCGTTTTTCCTCAGAAATTGCATCATCGATTTTTTTCGTCGTAGGAAAAGGTGACTTTTTTCTGCCTACATACAAAACAAATGAACCACCATGAATGGGATAGAAATCCACATCTAATAATCGCAGGCCATATCTGGAAAAAAGATCTCGTAGAGGGGCAATCCCATGAATCATAGTGTGTTCGTGATAAAAATGATCGAATTGTTTTTTCTCAATAACATCTTTCAGATACACACATTGGGTACAAAAAATCGTGTTCTCCTCCATGAGGATCTCTAGACCTTGGACGAAGCTATGAAGGTCTTCCACGTGGTAGAACACGGCGGTGGCAGTGATCAGGTCGGGATAGATTCCCAGACGTTTCATGGCCTCAGCAGTCTGCCTGTTCCAAAAGGCCTCTAAGACTGTAATTCCTGCCTGTCGAGACAACTCACTGCTCCCCTTGCAGGGATCGATGCCAAGAACCCGCAAACCACGATCACGAAATTTTGAGAGCAGCGTCCCATCATTGGCACCAATATCAAGTACAAGACTATTTGGCGGGATGTCGAATTTCTGCAAGGTATTATCAACCAGTTCCTCGAAGTGGTGAACTACTGGCTGATTTAACCCAGTGACGTATGGGTGATTTGTGAACATGTACTCTACAGGAGGAAATTCTTCCAATTGCACCTGCCAACACTGAGTGCAGACTGACATAGCAAAAGGGAAGTTCTGTTCGTTATCGATCTCATTCAATGCAGGAAAAGTATTTCCATTTGGCTGTTTACCAAGGTCAATAAACTGCTCCAGTTTGGAACTTTTGCAGTTCATGCAATACTTGTTTTTTTTCATAGCAAAGTAATTAGTTAAACCGAAAGAAATATTTTATTAATAAAAAGCCTATGAATCGGATTATGTTCCAGCAATTATATGCTAAATATAGCAGCTTTTTTTTTGCAATATTTGAGCGATATAGATCAAAAAAACCTGACGGGGTGACAAACAGCCTTAAAAGCCTTACTGGGTGTGGGGTTTTGGGTAATGGCTGAAAAGAAACATCCCCTTTGCTGGCGGCTGTTGGTAGCGATGCAGTGGCCTCACGGGGAAACCCCATTTGGCCGACTGCATCGCTTCTATTTTCCCCACACCCCACACCCAAAACCCCACACCCTGTCTACTTTTTAGCCTTGTTGTCACCCCTTAAGCAAAAAAACGCCACATAGGCATGTAATCGTAATAAATTACCGAAAAAAAAATGCTCTTTTAAGAATACAAAAAACATATACATCTGAATGTATAAATGACTGTTTTGCTAGGATTTGTCGTTCCTTCGCAAAATATCAAAACCATTGCCTGTATAATCTTTACTATAGTGTTGCTTGATAAATCGTTCCAGCGCGGGAAAGCTATAATCTGTATCTATTCCTGACAGCCTTGGCTTTTTGTGCACATCAATAATGAATGCTGGTATATCTTGTTCCAGCTCTTCGATGAAATGCTTCCTCAACTTCTGGATATAAGGGGTTGATACATGGAGATAGAACTGAAAATCAGTAATATAGGGGGTTGCAAGAACCGCTTTTGAAATGAGCATTGCATGCAGGCTCCCTCCGCCCCAATCCAGGGGTTGAACCTTGTCAGTTGGTAATAGATTCTCATTCAAGTACGCTGCTATTTCGTAAACGCCAACTCTTCCACTCTGGACTGAAAATGGCGGGCCTTTAAGAAGTTGCTTGAAAGCGACACTTGATGGTCGTACTGTCAATACGATAATAAAGACGAAAATGAAGAGGGGAAAAAATATCCTCGGAAAGCGTAGGCCTTCAAATGAAGGAGTAGAAAAGAGCATAAGTGCTGTACACAAGCTGGCAAAATATGTATACGGCATCCAGTGATATAGCCAGAATTTTCCACCTATAGCAACAGATATGCTGTAGAGGATGGTTAATGAGAACAACAATAGGGCTAACTTTTTAGTTGCAGGGGGTGAATGTTCCGCCCAGACGTGATACACACCAAACATTGAGCCTAGAAACAGCAATCTAAATCCTCCAAACCATATATACAACTTTAGATTATAAATAAAGCCAGAGATAGTTCCCATAACCTCCATATTCCCAGCCAGTTGAGAGTATAGAGGTGTAAATGATGAGAGGATATCCCAAAAGGATGAGATTGCACCAATTCGCCAAAGCCATATAAAAGGAATTGCCAGAGTTGATAGAAAACCGAGGAGCGCAAACAAGCTCCCTATAGTGCAAGTCTTGATAAAGGTTTTTGCTGACCTTGAGCCATCAATGCAATATATGGAGTTATAAACAACCATAGCAGGAAGCCCTATGGCCATATGCGGTTTGATTAATGCAGCAAGGGCAAAGAGTGCTCCCACTAGAAAATTTGTGAGGTTGACCGAACGCCAGGGACTATGCCGTGTGGCAAGTAAAACAGCAGTAGCCATTGGTAATATGGCAATGAAATCTCTTTCAAGGCTCATCTTGGGACCAGCTTCGAGATATATAAGACTAAACAGCAGGCAGCTTGCAAGCGCGGTTATTCGGCCAGCTGGTCTCATAACAAACCACGTTACTGTCAGCGTTGCGGTGAGCCAAGCAACATCCACCATCCGAAATGCAAGATCGGAGTAACCAAACATTTTTCCCACTGCCATGTGGAACAGGTACGTACCTGGCATGTTGATTTCAAAGATGTCTCGGTAGGGTGCAAAGCCATGCTCATTAATTAAATAAGCAATGTAGTGCATAAAAGACGTATCGAACTCTAGCGGCCAACCCAACGATAAGACAAGCTGCACTAAAAAGAGACTAGCTAGCAAAGCAAGGAACAAGTACTTTGCGCCATCTACAGCTTTGTAGAAACGCGGCTCAGATTTTGATTGTTGCATTTTCAATTCCCCTGAATTGCATAGGAAGAACATAAAGGAAGATTATCCTTCAAACTTCCTGTATAAAACTGAAGATGATTATAGGTTGATGCACCGCTGAGCCGAACGACGGGAGGGCGGATATCGGTTAAAAAATCTAGGTTTACGGCTTTAATATAGGAGGAGTCTAAAGCGAAGGCTTCAGCTATTTTACAGGCATATTGGTATCGTGAAACTGCTTCTGAACCCACGCAATGAAAAATGCCCTGGCTATCGTGAAGAATGATTTTATTCAACATGGCAAAAAGATCGTTAATCCACGTTGGGCAATTCACAAGATTCGTGAATGCTGTGAAGTCTTGATGAGAGGTTAATGCTTTACATACTAAACTTACAAAGTCCCCAGGAAAACCGTATAGTTGTGCCGTGCGAACGATTGCGTAGTTGGAGAGTTGTTTTCTAATTAGAAATTCAGAAGCTGCTTTGTCCATTCCATACTGGGTGGTTGGGCAAGGAGTATCCTGCTCCTTCCATAAGTAATCATACTTGCCAAAAACGTAATCCGAAGAAAAGAATATCATTCGAGTTTTGGATTCTAAGCATGCTCTAGTAAGTAGTTTTGTGATGCCATAGTTCGTTGCCCGAGATGCTTCTTTATTCTGCTCACAGAAGCGTAAATTTTTAAGAGCTGCTAGATGTACAACCAGGTCTGGATTATGTGCTTTGAATAGGCAGGATACAGTAGTTTGGTCTCGCAAGTCGGCACGAATAGTACCCTCATGGGGCTTAAAATCTACGGGTATGACCTGATGACCAATCTTGCCGAGATAGCCGGTGAGTTTTATTCCTATTGCTCCTGCAGCACCAGTTAAAAGTATCCGCATATGCAATTTCAATAGTCTTTAATTATACGAATATAGCAATTAATTTTTAATTGAAGAGTACTTGACGCTGTAAATATCTTGACAACTTAAGCGGCGAGTAAATTACTCTGGGTGGGTGCATTAAAAGAGCGAATAAATAAATGGTGCAATACCTGAAGCATTGGCAAAGATTAAGAACAAACCAAAGGCAAGAAGTATTGTAACTATGGGAATCAACCACCACAGCTTCCGTTGCCATAAAAAGACTAATATTTCACCTAAAATCAAGTCTTATTCGTTCGTCTGTTGGTTTTATAATCCCTCCGGCCACTCCAAAAAAAAGTAACAATTCTAGCAAATATAGACCGAAACCAATCGATAGCAGGGCGAGGACAAAATTGATTTTCATCTCTTCGCGCCACTTTAATAAAGCAAAACCAAACAGTAATAGGCCAGCAATAGCAACTAGATAATACTTAGTTAACTCCTCCGGGGAAAGCGGTGACAAAAAGGTAGAATGAATAAGAACCGCCAGACAAAATGTAATGGCACCTGTCAATACAATAGTAGCAAACTTCTCCGGTTGTCTCATATTAACTAATCCTGAAAAGCTAGCACGACCTAAACTAATACATTAGAAATTAAATTATTCGTTTAGGTAATTTATATATATCTTTTTTTATAAATAACACCACAAATAAACTCCATAAATAATTGAATTATTGGCATCTAAATCTGGAATTTTACCCCTAAAATCGCCCACCGAAAACCATCAACAACTACCACTTCTAGACTGCCGACGGGTAAATTCTCCCACTGAGGGGTTTCCTTGAGGATCCATCACCCCTGTTACCTGTTGCCATAACTGATCTGGAGCCAAAGATACCTTATAGGTGCGATCGCCTGTCTTGCACAAGTGATACCAGTTGGTTTCCTGGCACTGACTACACCAAAAAGCCTCTAGCCACTCTCCTTCCAGAGCTACTGTGGTGTTACTGGCGATCAGCATCAAGGCATATTTTTGTTTAACACCACGCTGGATTAGTTGTCCTGCTCGATCAGCAAACAACCGATATTTTTGACTAGCGCTATCAAGGTAGCAACGATGAATTGGACAGAAAATAGCTCTTCTTTTAGAACGTTTCCGATTGCGTTCACTTCTTCTTTTACTTGTTGCTTGATTGCCGGGATTCATTAGTTTATTAAATAAAAGCTAATTTTTTTCATTTACTAAGTAAAAATAGACACAAAATCTCCCCTTTACTCACTTTCCTGCCGTTGAAATTAAAACTTGATAAAAGTGAGGTGGGGAGAGACTGAGATCAATAGGACCATCGAAGCCCACTCCGAAAATTAAAGACTATTTAGTTATTTATTTATTTTTTTGTAGTTCGTTAGTTAATTAATGTCTAAAAATCACCGAGGTAAATTTTGAAATTATTTCCTAAACCAACCTAAACAAATAATTAGTAGTTAGGCACAAACTATTTATTTTCAAGCTTCGTAGAGCTTTCCGGACAATTGAGTAAATTTCTGGAATAACTTTGTCTAATAGACCTCTGGGGTAAATTAGCTTTTAGCTCAGACCTGGGGTTTCAGGTTTATTTTACGCAAATGTATAAGTAGTCGGACAAAAGTTTTGGGTGCTGTATAAAGTTTTGTAAATATAAACAAAACCTTTTGGGGTAAAGGTTACAAGCATTTTACAGTTTTCGAGACAGTACCGTTTATTTATGTCCGACTACTTAATCTTTAAATTGCTTTTAGTAAAGCATTGTCCATTCCTATATTCATATAATATCGATAAACTGCGAATACTTCAAAAAATACTTGCTAAGTAAAACCTACATGCTGCCCTTGACATTGTCAGTATTAATTATGACGATTTCTGTCTATTTTAAAAAATACATAACTTAAAAAAAACAGTATTTATACGCAAAAAAAAATCAATCTAGACAGGAAATGCGTATAACTTTGCATACTACAAATCAGCTCTAAATTACTTTGAGTAAACAATTGTCGATGAATCAAATTAAAAAATTATCAAAAAAAGCCGAATAAGTCAAGGCAATTTGGGTGCATCTTACTTTTGCAATTAGACAAAAATTATAATAAAATTCCGACACTGCCTACACTACCTACTCTCCCTAAAATCCCCACGCTTCCCACACTTCCGGCACTTCCCTTCTTTTTTACAAAGATGAGATGCACCCGGCAATTTTGCCAACTCCAAGATTGATCAAGCAATCAATTACAGTAAACAGATCGCTTAGTCAGCTGTTGACAAGGCTTCATCAAGAACGTGATTATAATGTTCACCAATGACTTCAGGACTAATATTCTCTAATCAATACTAGACTCGCGGTAAGATGGCCAGATGGGGAGATGGCCAGATGAAATTGATCTGTAGCCGTGTGAGCCCTCAGAATTGGGATTAGATCACCATGAGATTGACAATTAGGACAAATTGTAATAAATAGTTGACCCTTGTACTCAAGTCAATTGACTAATGAAGGCACCAGCTTAATTTATATCCCACAAAGCGCTAAAATAAGCCAGTGACCCTCCCTGTCCTATTCATAGGATTGGGAGAATCCAGCTTTAAATTGATACAATGCCCAAGACTTACACCGTCGAATTTAATCACAAAGGCAACACATACACCATAGAGGTGCCAGAGGATCAAAAAATTCTTGAAGCTGGCCATGGGGCGGGGATAGATTTACCCAGTTCCTGCACGGCTGGAGTCTGTACCACTTGCGCTGCCAAACGAGTAGCAGAAGGCAGTGTAGACCAAACCGATGGGATGGGTTTAGGACCAGAACTCCAAGCAGAAGGCTATGTGCTGCTGTGTGTAGCTTATCCCCGCTCTAACCTGAAATTGGACACCGAAAAAGAAGATGAAGTGTACGACCGGCAGTTTGGTCAGCCGTGATCAGGTCAGTGCTGCTATATAATCAAATACCATTAGCCTAATAGCTAGACGTAATGGTTAGATAAATTAGCTAAACCGCGAGAAGCCCCACATCTCAATACGTAGTATGAGTGTGGGATGAATCGCGGACAGGGTATGCACGGATCAAAGGATAGAGCTATTAAACTCCTAATCAACTCAGATGAGATCATTCCTATAGGATTGGCATCTTGTTCCGGTTGTCTTTTCTCAAAATCAGTAATTATAATTGTTAACTTTTTATTTTTAATAATGTCTTGCCAAATGATCGTAGGCATGCTCTAATCATAATAGGTCGAGCCAACTTGAGGCAAGTCAAAGTGAGAATAGCGTATCAGTACCGGCTAAAACCAACAAAACAGCAAAAAGCCAAGATAGATCATTGGCTGTCAATGCTTTGCGCTCAATATAACTACTTGCTAGCTGAGCGGTTTAGTTGGTACGAGCAAAATCGTTGCTCAATTAATGCTTGTCCCCTGGTTTGTCACCTTCCTAAACTAAGAGAGAATCCGGATTACTACAGTCAGAAGAAAACTCTACCAAATCTCAAGAAAACTCATCCTTGGTACAAAGAAATTCATTCTCAGGTACTTCAGGATGTAGTCAAAAGAGTTAAATTAGCCTTTGATCGGTTTATCAAAGGGGATAGTAGTGGTAGAAGAAGTGGGAGACCTAGATTTAAAAAACTACACCGCTACCGTACCTTTACTTACCCTCAGATGAAAGAAGGGTGCTTAAAATACAACCTGATCAACCTACCAAAAATAGGGAAAATTAAAGTTGTACTACATCGCCCTATTCCTAATGGATTCAAGATAAAGACAGCTTCGATTACCAAAAAGTGTGATGGATATTATCTGGTTTTGTCTCTAGAAGACCAAAGTGTACCTGAGGTTAAACCTGACCTTAATCCTGACTCAATAGTCGGCATTGATGTTGGCCTTAAGGAGTTTTTAACTACCTCCAAAGGCGAGACAATAGAGATTCCTCAGTACTACCGAAAATCTCAAAAAAGATTGAAGGTTATCCAGAAAAGGGTATCTCGACGGGTGTTGGGAGGCAGTAACAGACTCAAAGCTATTAAGCAACTTGGTAGACAGCACAAAAAAGTAGCGGATAAACGGAAAGACTTCCATTTTAAGACCGCCAATTATTTGCTGTCAAAATATGACGTGATTGCTCATGAAAAGTTAAATGTAAAGGGACTGGCTAAATCCCGATTGGCTAAATCTGTGTTGGATGCTGGGTGGTCAAGCTTTCTGACAATCCTGGCAAGCAAAGCCTTAAATGCTGGCTTGTTGGCGATTCCGGTAAGTGCTCAGAATACTTCACAGAATTGCTCCAATTGCGGCAAAAAAGTTTCCAAAAAGCTGCATGTCCGTTGGCACGATTGTCCTCACTGCGGTTGTAGTTTGGACAGAGACCACAATGCAGCAATAAATATAAAAAATAGAGCGGAAGGGCAGTCCGTTCTTAAAGCCCAGCGCCTCCTAAGGAATGCCCGGATTGGCTGGGAAGCTTACACTGAACCTGTAAGGTCAGTGTAGGAGCTGTCACGATAATCTCATTATCTTAATCAGAATTAGGGAGAAAACAATGACAACCCATTTCATTACTGCAGAAATTGACCTCCAAGAGTCCCCTAAGGAACTGCACCAAGCTATTGAAGCAGAACTACAAGAACGGGGAGAACCCCTGCGCTGGGCAGTTACTCATGTAGACCCTGAGCAGGAAAAAGCTACGGTAGAGGCTATTGTAACAAAATCACCGAATAGTAAGTGAATCAGCGTGCCTATACCGTTGTTTTAATCATTCCTACTGGTGTAGGAGCGTCGATTGGTGGCTATGCCGGGGATGCCTTGCCAGTAGCTAGAGCGATCGCACAAGTTTGCGATCGCTTAATCACCCATCCCAATGTCCTCAATGGTGCCCAGTTGTACTGGAACTTACCCAACGCCTTCTATGTAGAAGGCTATGGCCTTGACAAATTTGCCGCTGGATGCTGGGGATTACGCCCTGTACATCAGAACCGGGTGGGATTACTCCTGGATCAGGGGATTGAACCGGAACTACGGTTGAGACACCTACAAGCAGCAGATGCCACCAGAGCTACCCTAGGACTGAATCTAACCGACTACGTAGTCACAGATGCTCCCTTAAATGTAGAACTGCGCACAGCAGCATCTGGAGCGAGTTGGGGAACAATTGGAAATCCCGATAGTTTATTGCGAGCAGCCCAAGTCTTGATTGAGAAAGCCGGAGCAGATGCGATCGCAGTAGTCGTGCGTTTTCCTGATGACATGGATAGTGAAGCATTGCAAGATTACCGTCATGGCCGAGGCGTAGACCCCCTCGCTGGTGCTGAAGCCATTATCAGTCACTTGATTGTTCGTACCTTTCAAATTCCCTGTGCTCATGCACCAGCATTGATGCCTTTACCCATCGATCCTAAATTGTCACCTCGTTCAGCAGCAGAAGAATTGGGCTATACCTTCTTACCCTGTGTTTTAGTAGGATTGAGTCGCGCTCCCCAATTTGTCCTCAACCAAAAAAATTCCCCCTCCTCCCTTGCTAATCCAGATTTTCAAACTATTTCCTCAAAACCAGGGGACATCTGGGCTGATGATGTAGATGCGATTGTCATACCAGCAACCGCCTGTGGTGGTAGTGCAATGTTAAGCTTTAGCCAGCTGCAAACCCAGATCATTGCCGTTGAAGAAAACCAAACTACCATGGAAGTACCTCCAGAACCTTTGGGAATTAAAGCCATACGAGTAAACTCATATTTAGAGGCTCTAGGCTTGCTGGTTAGCCATCGTGCTGGAATCAGTCCTAACGCTCTGAGTCCATCCCTATCATCCCTGGGTCGCTTAAATTTTTGTGACAAAACAAATTCCCGATAATCCCGAACTTGAACCCCTAACCCGCATCCAAGTACTAGTGGCAATGGGTATAACTGCCGTAGTCTTACTCATCTTTGCCAAGCTATGGCTGCAACTAGGCAAGCTCACTCTCCTGCCCATCACATTTACCCCCAATGCCCTAGTTATAGGACTAGCCATGGGGTTGGCAATTACTGGAGCCAGTGGCTTAGTGTATCGTCTTTGGCCAGCTTATCGCCAGAGTGCAGAAGTATACCTAAAGTTAATTCTCAAGCCCCTAATCATACCAGATTTAATGTGGCTAGGACTGTTGCCCGGTATGAGTGAAGAATTACTGTTTCGGGGTGTGATGTTGCCAGCAGTAGGGTTGAATGCTATCGGTATCATAGCCTCCAGTATGCTATTTGGGATTTTGCATCTAAGCGGTATCCAACAATGGCCCTATGTAGTTTGGGCAACCCTTGTTGGTTTGCTTCTCGGGTATAGTGCGGTAGCAACAGACAACTTACTCGTACCAATTGTAGCTCATATCGTGACCAACTTTGTCTCTAGCTTGGTATGGAAATTGGGTAATCTAGAAAATACAACATAGACTATAAAAGACTATTAAATTTAATTAAAAAAAAATCCAAAATTAAAAATTAAATAAAAATTAACAACTAAATAAAAATTAAATAATAATCCTCAATAAATTGTGATAATTTTTATGCCCTGTTCCCTACTCCCTACTCCCTACTCCCTACTCCCTACTCCCTACTCCCTACTCCCTACTCCCTACTCCCTACTCCCTACTCCCTACTCCCTACTCCCTGTTCCCTTTGCTAAATAACAATTAAGAATTGATTAATGCGATCGCATCGACTAAAATCCGATGTTCTTGGACTTGAATCCGCTTATGGAGGGTTTCTGGGGTATCATCGGGTAGCACAGGAACAGCTGCCTGGAAAAGGATGGGACCACTGTCAACATCTAGACTGACCACGTGAACCGTACACCCTGTAATTTTTACCCCAGCCTCAAGGGCTTGTTCCACCGCCCGAACGCCTTTGAAACTAGGTAATAAGCTGGGATGGATATTGAGAATCCGATTAGGGAAAGCGTCTAAGAGTACCTGTGTTACCACTCGCATCCAACCAGCCATCACCACCCACTCCACCTCATACTGTCGTAAAGTTTCGACAATTTGTTGATCGAAATCTTTCCGTTTTTTGGTGTGCCGGTGATTATGTAGGACTGCTGGAATGCCGTATTTTTCAGCTCTAGCTAACGCTTTAATACCTGGATTATTGTAAATGAGCACGCTGATTTGGGCATTGAGTTGGCCGTTAGCGATCGCACTAGCTATCGCTTCAAAGTTACTGCCACTTCCGGAAGCCATCACTCCCAGTTTCAGAGGGGAAGTAGTCGGTAAGGAGTCTACGGTCTGTGGTCGAGAAATGGTAGGGGAAATCAAACTGGGACTGGACTCTGGAGAAGTTAGATTGGCAGTCATATCGGTAAATGCGATCGCACAGTCATAAGCATGACCATTAACATATCAATTTTATAGGAATGTTGAGATAAATGAGTTTCTGTAACCTTTCCACACCTCTGTTACTTGTAACTGTAGGCTGTCAGTAGCCGTGAGCCAAACATGCACCGGCACGCCTAATTAATTGCATACAAAGCTTAATTTCCGAGTCAGGGCAAACCCATCTTATTTTAAAATGCCTACTCGATATGAAACTCATACGATAAGTAATTTTGCTTATGAATTTTCTAATTTTGTCTGAGTAAGGCTTTTATAATTTAGATGGGTTTGCCCTGATTTGCGAGTATAAATTCCTATTAGCTTGTGGGACTCAAAACTTGTGCTAAGACCAGATTTAAGCATTATCCTGACTCTGCCAGCCGAAACCTAATAAAAATCGAAATTTATCATGAATATGCGGATTTTGAATGATATGATCGCGGTGAAATTAAGAGTAGGATAAAAGGCGATATGATGAGGCAAGCACCTGTTTCTCCTGTGGTGCTAGTTATCTTAGACGGTTGGGGTTACCGCGAAGTAACTGATGCCAATGGGATAGCCCTAGCAGAAACCCCTGTAATGGACAGCCTCTGGGCGGCCTATCCGAGTACATTAATTCGCACCTCTGGAAAGGACGTGGGACTCCCAGAGGGTCAAATGGGCAATTCGGAAGTGGGGCACTTGAATATAGGTGCTGGGCGTGTGGTGCCTCAAGAACTTGTGCGCATCTCTGATGCGGTGGAAAATGGCACTTTAAACGATAACCAAGCTATTGTGCAAGCATGCCGAGAGGTTAAATCTCGGGGTGGGAAGATGCACATCGTGGGTTTGTGTTCTGAGGGTGGGGTACACTCCCATCTCAATCACCTCCTAGGATTGCTAGCGCTAGCCAAAGCCCAAAATCTATCTGAAGTTTATATCCACGCGATTACCGATGGTCGTGATACTAAACCGACCGACGGCATTGAAGCAATTCAAAAAATTCAAGATTATATTGATCAAGTTGGCATTGGATGCATAGCCACCATTAGTGGTCGCTACTACGCCATGGATCGAGACCGACGCTGGGAAAGGATTTCAAAAGCCTATGAAGTCATGACTCAGGATGGTCCTGGAAATGCTATCTCAGCAGTACAATTCCTCAAGGAGTCTTATGAGTCAGAGATTACTGACGAATTTATCTTGCCCACACGGCTTACTCCTGGAGCTGTGACAGCAGGAGATGGAGTAATTTTCTTTAACTTCCGTCCAGACAGAGCCAGACAGCTGACCCAAGCCTTCGTGGATCCTAACTTTGATGGCTTTGAGCGGGAACAGATCAAACCCCTAACCTTTGCCACCTTTACCCAGTATGACCCCAGTTTTCCGGTATTGGTCGCCTTTGAACCTCAGAACTTGACTAATATTCTGGGGGAAGTTATATCCCAGCATGGGTTGCGCCAATTCCGAACTGCGGAAACAGAAAAATACGCCCACGTCACTTACTTTTTTAATGGTGGTCTAGAAGTTCCCTTCGAGGGTGAAGACCGGAAATTGGTGCAAAGTCCGATGGTACCAACCTATGATAAAGCACCAGCCATGTCAGCTAAGGAAGTGACCGATGAAGTGATCGCAGCGATCGAAAAACGCATTTACTCCCTGGTAGTGATTAACTATGCCAACACTGATATGGTGGGCCATACTGGCAATGTGGAAGCCTGCATAAAAGCAGTGGAAACCGTAGACCGTTGCCTAGGACGCTTAATTGATAGGATAATTAAAGTTGGTGGCACTACCCTCATTACTGCTGACCACGGCAACGCCGAGACTATGCGCGATGAGACAGGTAATCCTTGGACAGCTCACACGACAAACCCAGTACCCTTTATCCTAGTAGAAGGGGAAAAATTAAAAATCCCTGGACATGGTACAGAAGTTGCATTGCGCTGTGATGGATGTCTGGCAGATATTGCCCCGACCATCTTGGAAATTTTGCAACTTCCCCAGCCAAAAGAAATGACTGGGCGTTCTATGATCCAACCCGCTAAGTTGGAAGTCCGTAATAATCGGACACCCGTGCGAGTTTCTCTATAACACAGGAAGTTGAGAACCCCTTGGTTTTAACCGAGGGAGAGTTCAAAACTTCTCAATGCCGTAATATTGTCAAAAGAATGGTTAATCAAATCCTGCAAATTATTTGGGTTTTATCTGGCTTGGGTCTGATTATTTTGGTTTTGCTCCATAGTCCCAAGGGAGATGGCCTTGGCGGTATCGGTGGTCAAGCTCAGCTGTTTACCAGCACCAAGAGTGCTGAAAAAGCCCTGAACCGGGTGACCTGGATCTTGGCGATTACCTTTATGAGCTTGACAGTGATTTTAAGTGCAGGTTGGTTAAACCAGTAGACCAGTGGATAAGTAGTATTAAACCTTGGGGAGTAGGTGGGTTGACACTCCTCGCTCTAAAGAGACGGGGATTCTTACTTCAACGAGGTTACTTGCTCAACCAGGCCGGAGCCAAGAAGAGTAGAGGTATCCTCTCCGTAAGCGTTCGGATCGTCGTTCGCGTAGCGTGACCTACGGTCAATCCAAGTTCCGGTATGCCCTACCGTACTTAAGGCTCTTTTGAGGATATTGATTGCAGCATTGTGGTCTCGATCCAACTGACAACCACACTTACAGACGTGAGTTCGAGTTGATAGTGACTTCTTGACCTCTTCGCCGCATTCAGAACAATTTTGGCTAGTGTAAGCAGGGTTTACTGCAACAGTTATCCTGCCGAACTTAGTTCCAAAATGCTCTAACCATTTCCTAAATTGATACCAACCTGCATCATTAATAGACTTAGCAAGACAGTGGTTTTTAGCCAAGTTCTTAACCCTCAAGTCTTCGTAGGCGATCAAGTCGTTAGACTGAATTACGCAGCGCGCCAGTCTCTTGGCGTGCTCTTCACGTTGCCTGCTTATTTTAAGGTGTGTCCTGCCTAGTCTGTTAATGGCTTTTCGACGGTTAGTAGAGCCTTTCTGTTTTCGGGATACCCGGCGTTGATAAAATTTTAACCGTTTCTCTCCCGTTCGGTAAAATCTAGGATTAGGTTCAGCATGACCGTCAGAATCCGTATAGAAATCCTTTAGTCCAACATCTAACCCGATTGTGTTTCCAGTCGGTTCCAGCTCTTCATTAATATCAACCTGAACGCAAAACTGCACATAGTAACCATCAGCCCGACGGACTATCCTAACCCGCTTGATTTGCTTCTTATCGAAGCGCCACAAATCCCATGTACCCTTGAGTTTAAGTTTCCCGATTCCCTTTTTGTCACTGAATATGATCGACTTTTTATCAGGGGATAACTTCCAACCTGACTGTTTATACTCGACCGAACGGCAATGTTTTTGAAATCGGGGAAATCCTTTTTTACCGGGTACCTTCTTTTTGCAGTTGTCAAAGAAGCGAGCGATTGATGACCATGCTCGTTCAGCACTAGACTGACGGGCAGTAGAGTTCAACTCATTAGCAAAAGGGAACTTTTTAGCAAGAACGGCACTATATTTGTTGAGGTCGTATTTTGAGACCCCTTTGTTGTCCATCCAGTAACGCAAACAACTGTTACGGATGAATTGAACCGTTCTGATCCCCTCGTCTATAGCAGAATATTGATGTTTTTTGCCGTATGCTTTGAACTCTAATATGATCATCAGTTTCGACCTATAACTGCTGATATTTTATTCTACAATATTCATCATAAAATTCTGGAACTTCCCAAGATATTTTTCTCATGGCGACTAAAGTCGCTGTTCGCTTTCATCCCCGCTCTAAAGAGACGGGGTTTTCAGGGTTTAGATTTTTATAAAAACAATCAGAAGCTATGGATAGCCCTGTTTCTAGGGGGTGTCACTTGTCTGTTAGTTATGTTGATTCAGTCCAGCACCGCAGCCGGTTTATACCTAAAGTTTAACCAATTAACAGAAGCCTCCTCTGCTATCGTAGCTTCGATGCCAGTCACCTCACCTGCCCTACCAGCTCCTAAGCCTCACCCTCTACCAAATCCCCTTGCCCAGTGGCAAGACCCTACCGGCAGCGGTGATTATTTTGCTGAAATCAAGGGCACTCCCTTAGGTTATCTGATCTGGTCTCAGTTTCCCGTCAAGGTTTATGTGCAACAGCCCCAACCACCGCCTGTGGTTGATGCTAACCATCAGCGCTTCCAACAATGGGTTGATGCGGTGCTAAAGGCGGTGGCAGAATGGGGGGTTTATTTACCCCTAGAACTAGTTGATCAGGAGGAATTAGCAGATATATCGATTTTGCGATCGCATCCTCCTCTAAAAGTTTCCTTGAATCGTGAGACTGGAACCTTTGATTGGTCTCGCGCTCGCTCAGCCGTTACTAGCTATGAATTTTACCTAGGGCAATCCATCAGGGCACCAGAGCAAATAGTAAATAATATATTATTGCATAAGTTTACCATACTTCTCTCTCCTCAGCAATCCATTGACTACACCCTTGCCACTGCCCGTCACGAACTGGGTCATGCACTAGGTATTTGGGGTCATTCTCCTTTAGAAACTGATGCGCTATACTTTTCCCAAGTTCGCAATCCCCCGAAAATTTCTGCTAGAGACATCAATACCCTCAAACGGATATACGAACAGCCAACTCGCTTGGGATGGCCTTTGGTGAAGGTAAAAGCTAAAAGCTAAAAGCTAAAAGGCTTGTATCCATAGGACTTATGCCCCTGAAGCCAATACTAATAGGTTTTTACTAATAGGTTTTTACTAATAGTAAAAAGCGAACTGTGGAGCACAGAACTTCAGGTGCGACCCGTGGCGAATTTAATTCTTAATGGTAAGAGCGCACCTCACATTTACAGAGGTTCTACACGGAAAGGGTGCATAAGTCCTGATCCAAATGAGAGTGCAAAGAGATCCTTATGACATCCTACTTTCGGCCAGTATTGGGCAAGCTCGAAGCTAGTGGCTGTGAGCTTCAGTCGGTAGGAATACTTACCACTGTGCCAATAGCTAGAGCGATTGTCTGGTTTTAAGGGATTACACTATACTAATAAGTCTTTAAGAAATGGCACAATAGTAGTTCGAATACTATGCTATAACACTCAGTTATGGGTATGACGTTTTCATAGCCATCGGCATCTGAGTTAGTTACTTAGCTTTACCAGAGTGCTCGTACCAAGTTGCAGCTTAAATCGTAACGAGAGGAAATAAGGACTTGGGAATTTTCACCATTGTCCGATAAGTAAATTGCACTTGAAAAACGCAACTTGGTCTTAGCTTTCAGCCCACTTGTCTGATTCATTAGTATCGGACATTTTTGTGGGTAAGATTTTTATTTTCGGTCGTCAGGTGTACATTTACTATTCGGCAAAATACCGTAACCCTAAACTAATAGCCTGAATGTGTCAATCTAGCATCATGCAGACTACCGAAAAAACTCAACCGAAACTTCTCAACCTCAAAAAACGCCTAAGTGAAATTAACGACTTAGAAGCAGCCGCATCTTTGTTGTACTGGGATCAAGCCACCTATATGCCTCCCGGTGGTGCAGCTGCTAGGGGACGTCAGCTGGCTACTCTACAAAAAATTGCCCATAGTAAATTTACTGACCCAGCCATGGGCGAACTCCTGGAAGGGTTACGCCCCTATGAAGAAACTCTACCTTACTTTTCTGACGAAGCTAGCTTAATCCGCTGCACTAGAAAAAATTACCACAGAGCCGTGCAGGTGCCAGCGGAATTTATGGGAGAATTCTCTGAACATCGGACAGAAACGTACAGTGTTTGGGTAAAGGCAAGAGCTACCAACGACTTTGCAGCGGTGCGCCCTTACTTAGAAAAAACCCTTGACCTCAGCCGTCAAATGGCTTATTTTTTCCCTGGTTACGAACATATCGCTGACCCGTTAATTGACTTTGCTGACTATGGGATGAAAGTCTCTATTTTGCGGACGCTTTTTTCTCAGTTGCGAGAGGAATTAGTGCCAATTGTGGAGGCTATTACTGCCCAAAGTCCCACGGATGACAACTGTTTACACCAAAGATATCCTGAAGAGCAACAGTTAGATTTGACTCTCAAGGTCATGAAGCAAATGGGATATGACTTTGAGCGGGGAAGGCAAGACCAAACCCATCACCCATTTATGATCAACTTCTCTACCGGTGATGTGCGCATTACGACCCGTGTTGATGAAGATGACCTGAGTCAAGCTCTATTTAGCAGCATCCACGAAATGGGTCATGGTCTTTATGAGCAAGGAATTAGACGAGATTTGGAAGGCACTCCTCTTGCCTGTGGGACATCTTCGGGTGTCCACGAGAGCCAGTCCCGACTTTGGGAAAATATAGTTGGGCGTAGTCGGGGCTTCTGGAAATTTTTCTATCCCCAAGTACAATCGTACTTCCCCTCTCAACTGGGTAATGTTTCCCTCAATGCCTTTTATCAGGCCATCAACAAGGTGCAGCGGTCTGTAATCCGCATGGATGCTGATGAAGTGACTTACAATCTCCACGTCATGATCCGCTTTGACTTAGAACTGATGATGCTTGAGGGTAGGCTACAGGTGAGGGATTTACCGGAAGCCTGGAATGAACGCTATCGTGAAGATTTAGGGGTTGTTCCCGAGAATGACAGTGACGGGGTGTTGCAAGATGTTCACTGGTACACTGGTCAGATTGGGGGAATGTTCCAATGCTACACCTTGGGTAACTTGATGAGCGCCCAGTTTTTTGAAGCTGCAGTAACGGAACAACCTGAAATTATACCAAAAATTGAGCAAGGAAACTTTAGTACGCTCCATAATTGGTTGAAGGACAACATTTACCAACACGGTTGCAAATACACAGCAGCTGAATTGATTAAGAGCGTCACTGGTACTGCTTTACGCATCGATCCATTCATCAGCTACATCCGGCAGAAGTATGGGCAGCTTTACATGCTTTAATATTTGTTTGTGCCAAAATAGTTGTTTTGCGAGAACGTTGTCCATATATCTAAAAGAATATCTATTCCTGATCTGTAGTGCGCGGGAATCACTATTCTTTAGAGGAATTTTTTATAGGGTTGTTGGTTTAAATATAGTTGACTTGTATTTGGGGAGTTTCAATGCTCAACCTAATTCAGGATGTTCTCGAAAGTGACGAAAAGAGCGATCTACGTCACTTTACCAGCCAGAATTTCGTTGCGCAGAACCCAGGTACTTACTGCGCAACGAAATTCTGGCTGCTTTTAATGAATACTGCACTAACCACAAAAAATCTGAATACTTTTATCATTCTTATCATTTAGGGAAGCTGATTTATTACACCCAGGAAATTATTCTGGAAGATGAAAGTCTATGCCTAATTATCCGACCAAAAATTGCGGCTAAAAGAGCTTTCCGTCTGTTTGAAGACTTAAGGGCGCAAGAGGTTACACCAGAGGAACTGCTGAATATACGCGATCGCTTTGTCAATCGCTACAACCCCAAGGTCGGGGAGGTTCTCCAGCTGGATTTTCAGCCGTTTTATGACTACAGCCCAGTCATTCGCGATCCCAAGAATATTGGTAAGGGAGTCCGCTTCCTAAACCGCTATCTCTCCAGTAAACTGTTTCAAGACCCTGAGCACTGGTTGGAGTCGTTGTACGGTTTCTTGAAAGTGCGTCATTTCCAAGGAAACCAGCTGCTGATTAACGAGCGCATTCACAATCACCAGCAACTGTCAGAACAGGTGAAGTTGGCCTTGGAATTTGTAAGCGATCGCCCAGACAGCGAATCCTATGATAAATTCCGCTTTAAGCTGCAAGAGATGGGTTTTGAAGCAGGCTGGGGAAACACGGCTAGTCGGGTGCGGGAAACCTTGGCAATGCTGGATGAATTGATTGATGAACCGGATGATGGGGCATTGGAACAGTTTCTCTCCCGCATCCCAATGATTTTCCGGATTGTCCTGGTATCGGTTCACGGCTGGTTTGGACAAGAAGGGGTATTAGGACGTCCAGATACAGGGGGTCAAGTGGTATATGTCCTTGACCAAGCTAAGAGTTTAGAAAAGCAGTTGCAAGAAAACCTGACTCTGGCGGGATTAAACATTCAGCCTAAGGTGATCATTCTCACCCGCTTAATCCCCAACAATGATGGAACTCGGTGTAATGAACGGTTAGAGAAAGTTAACGGTACAGAAAATGCCTGGATTTTACGGGTACCGTTTCGAGAGTTCAATCCCAAAGTTACCGAGGATTGGATTTCTCGGTTTGAGATTTGGCCGTATCTAGAAACCTACGCCATCGATGCCGAAAAGGAACTGCTAGGAGAATTCCAAGGTCGTCCCGACCTGATTGTAGGAAACTATTCCGATGGTAATCTAGTAGCGTTCCTGCTGGCGCGACGGTTGAAAGTTACCCAGTGCAATATTGCCCATGCCCTAGAAAAGTCCAAATACCTATTTAGTAACCTGTACTGGCAAGACTCAGAACAGCAATACCACTTCTCCCTGCAATTTACTGCTGATTTAATTGCCATGAATGCGGCTAATTTTATTATCAGCAGTACCTATCAGGAAATTGTGGGTACTGCTGATAGTGTCGGTCAGTATGAGTCTTACCAGAACTTCACCATGCCAGACCTGTATCATGTGATTAATGGCATTGAGTTATTCTCTGCGAAGTTTAATGTAGTGCCACCGGGAGTAAATGAAACTGTCTTCTTCCCCTACACCCGCACTCAAGGGCGAGTAGCTAGTGATATTAAGCGGTTGGATGAATTGCTGTTTACCCTAGACGACGAGGCCCAGGTGTTTGGCAAACTGGATTATCCTAACAAGCGCCCGATTTTTTCCATGGCTCGTCTTGACCGCATTAAGAACCTGACTGGGTTAGCGGAATGCTTTGGTAAGAGTCGAAAGTTGCAGGAACACTGTAACTTGATTTTAATTGCGGGTAACTTGCGCACTGAAGACTCCAGCGACAGCGAAGAAAAGGCAGAAATTGTCAAGCTTTACCAGATTATTGAGGAGTATAATCTCTACGGCAAGATCCGCTGGTTAGGGGTGCGCTTATCAAAGAGTGACTGTGGTGAAGTCTATCGGGTGATTGCTGACCGTCATGGTATTTTTGTGCAGCCAGCCCTGTTTGAAGCCTTTGGTCTAACAATTTTGGAATCGATGATTTCTGGTTTACCAACCTTTGGTACCCAATTTGGTGGACCGTTGGAGATTATTCAGGACAAGGTCAATGGTATCCTGATTAACCCTACTAACCAGGAGGAAATGGCTCAGAAAATCCAGGATTTTGTGACTAAGTGCGAGGAAAATCCCCAGTACTGGGAGGAAATTTCCAATCAGGGCATAGAACGAGTCTACAGCACCTATACTTGGAAAATCCACACTACGCGCTTGCTATCCTTAGCAGGGATTTACGGCTTCTGGAACTATACGTCTAAGGCAAACCAGGAGGATATGCTGCGTTATCTAGAAGCGTTGTTCCATCTGATTTATAAGCCTCGGGCTAAAAAGCTTTTGGAGGAGCATATGAGTCAGATTACTTAGGTTTTATAGCAATTCTCATAGTCATGAGCGACATTGCTTATCCTTTTAAGGCAGAAGGCAGAAGGCAGAAGGCAGCAAGGCAAGAAGCTCTTAAGGCAATAAGTGCCAATCAAAAGTGTACCTCATAGCTATGAGAAACGCTATATAGCTATGGTTGGAAGAGAGTCAAGCAGAATTTAGTTACGATTAACCTGAGTTCGACGTAAGAAAATCAGCTACAAACACCAACTCACCTGAGTTACAGAGTTTTGTTCTGTCGGAGCAATTCTCAATAATCAATGATTATTGAGAAATCCTTGTCGTTAACTACTTCCCATGATTGTAAATTTTTATTACTTTAAATTAAATAATATTAACATTATCTTCTTTTTTTGCACCAAACCTCTGATAATAAATAATTATTTTTCAGAGAGAAACAGAGCATGGAAATTGAAAAATTGTTTTGTGAAATAGACGACTTTTGTTTAGTCTTTGAAGAAAGCTTCAAGTCGAAGCTAATTGCACATCAAACAAAAAAAAGAATCCGAAAAAGTAAACTGTGTTTGAGTGAAATCATGAATATTATTGTTGATTTTAATCGTTAAATTTATCGAATTCTCAAGGCTTATTATCACCATTTACTTCAATTTTACCAACAAAACTTTCCTCGATTAGTTAGTTGCAATCGATTTGTTGAGTTAATTTATCAGACTTTGATGCCTTTAATTTTTTAGCTAAATTATCGTACAGTACCAGTGACAGGAAGAACGTTTTATCGACAGTATACCCATACCAATTTGCCATCCCAAAAGAGCCAAAATAAATAAGGGATTTACTGGTTTAGCGGCCTGGGGCAAAAGTTCTATGGGTTGGTTTTTTTGCTTTAAACTTCATTTAATAATTAAGGGATTTACTAGTTTAGCGGCCTGGGGCAAAAGTTCTATGGGTTGGTTTTTTTGCTTTAAACTTCACTGTACCTGTGCCAGATTTAACCCAGAATATCTGGGGTTATCTGGAGATCAAGGTTATATCAAAAAAGAATTATGGTCAGAAGTCTGGAACAAAAACATCAAACTCATTACACCTCTCAAAAAGAATATGAATAATAAATTAATGCTTTCCTGGAAACAAATAATGCTCAGAAAAAGATCTTTAATTGAGACAGTTAATGACCAGTTAAAAAATATTTCACAAAGCGATGCATCAAGACATTGAACATTATCGTCATCCTAGCATTATTAATTTTCTGGTCAATGTCGTCGCTGGTTTAATTGCTTATTATTTTCAACCCAAAAAGCCTTCGTTAAATTTGACAAAAGAGGGTCTAAAATACAAAAATTACTAGTTTCATTAACTTGTAAATTCTTTTTTTATTTAGTTAAATTTATCAAGACAGTATTTTTTGTCTCACGGGGTGACAACAAATATCAAACCTAGATAGGTGTTAGATTTTAGGTTTTAGGTTTTGGGTAAAATGAGCGCATCGGAGTCATTTGTATTTGCCAGCAATTGAAGCAAATTTTACCAATTAAACTTCTTCTATAGTTTTATTAAATCCATCCCGCTTGACAATCTTCCCTAAAACCTAACCCCTAAAACCTAACCCCTGTAAGATTTTCAATTAGCTTGTCACCCCCTGAGATTTTTTGGACTAGTATTTTTTGACCTTTTGATGTCAATAAACGCAGATTATTGACACAAGCTTTACTCTGATTGATTTTCAGATTTATCCCTTATATCGAACTCAGGTATATATAGCTAGGGTTGGACGAGAGTCAAGCAGATTTTAGTTACGATTAGGGTTGACAAGTATTTTTTTTTGTGATAGTTTTTTAATCGTGCTTAGTATAGGGCGCTATCAACGCTCAAAAAATAAGCACACCGAAGTATAGTTAAAACAGTAAAAAACTGTTGTAAGGGAGCAAGTAAGCGTTGAAAAACGCTATCTACCAAGGAGCTTGAAACTTGGAAAATATCAGATGTTCAGACCTTGACGAGAAGTTTTCCAATCTGGTAGAGTTGTTGCGCTTGAGAGCCCTAACTCAGCCTGCTAAAATCGCTTATACCTTCCTAGAAAAAGGGGAAGAAGAAACTGATCGTATCACCTATGAGGTATTAGACAAACGCTCAAGGGCGATCGCCAGCCAGTTGCAGTCTCTGGGGGCAACGGGGGAACGAGCTTTGCTAGTCTATCCACCAGGTATAGACTTCATTGCTGCCTTCTTTGGGTGCTTGTACGCTGGCGTAATTGCAGTGCCCGCTTATCCACCACCCCGACGCAGTCACAATCTCTCTAGGTTATTAGCGATCGCATCAGATGCAGAGGCTCGGTTTGCCCTAACTACCACATCTCTTATGACCGAGTTAACCAGTCGCTTTGCCCAGCATCCAGCTCTGGGGAGGCTGCACCTGCTTGCTACCAATACATGCGTACGCGACCAAGGGTTGGACTGGTCTGAACCAACCCTAGACAGCAGTAGCCTGGCCTTTCTCCAGTACACCTCCGGTTCTACCGGGACACCGAAAGGAGTAATGGTAAGTCACGGTAATCTGCTACACAATGAGCGGATGGTTAAGCAAGCCTTCGGACATAGCGAACAAACCATTTTTGTTGGTTGGCTGCCTCTATTCCATGATATGGGGCTAATTGGCAACGTGCTTCAGCCCTTATATTTGGGGATCCCCTGTATTCTCCTCTCACCCCTGGCATTTCTGCAGACGCCTATACGTTGGTTAAAAGCGATTTCCCGATACAAAGCTACCACTAGTGGTGGCCCTAATTTTGCTTACGATCTGTGCATTCGCAAGGTGAAGCCAGAGCAGTTGGCTACTCTAGATCTGAGCAGCTGGGATGTGGCTTTTACAGGAGCGGAACCAGTCCGTGCCGAGACCCTAGAGCAGTTTGCTGCTAAATTTGGCCCCTGTGGCTTCCGAAAAGAGGCGTTTTACCCCTGCTATGGCATGGCAGAAGCGACGTTATTTGTGTCTGGGGGGTTGAAAACAGAGCAACCAGTTATCTGTTCGCTTGATGGGAAAGCATTAGAGCAAAATAAAGTAATACCCGTCTGTAGCGAGGTTACAGGTCTCCGTAAGGTTGTAGGTTGTGGCCAGTCATGGTTAGACCAAAAAATTGCCATCGTTGACCCTGAATCCTTAAAGCTATGCGCTGATAACCAAGTAGGAGAAATTTGGGTGTCCGGTGCCAGTGTAGCTGGTGGCTATTGGCAGAAACCAAAGGAAACAAAACAGACGTTTCATGGCTACATAGCAGATACAGGAAAAGGTCCATTTATGCGGACTGGAGACCTAGGATTTGTAAACAATGGAGAACTATTTGTTACAGGTCGCCTCAAGGATGTTATTATCATTCGCGGTCGCAATCATTATCCCCAAGATATTGAACTGACGGTGGAGCGGAGTCATCTTGCTTTACGACCAGCTTCAGGAGCAGCTTTTGTAATGGAGGTCAACGGTGAACAGCGACTAGTCATTGTTCAGGAAGTAGAGCGGACTTACCTACGAAAGTTAGACACACAGGAGGTAGTCAGACATATTCGTCGGGCAGTAGCATCTGACCACGAACTGCAGGTTCATGATGTAGCACTGTTAAAACCTGGGAGTATCCCTAAGACTTCCAGTGGCAAGATTCAGCGTCATCGTTGTCGAGCTAATTTTCTCAGTCAACAACTCACCGCTAAGTCCTTCAGACTATAGCGGGAGCTTGTAAAAAGCTCATAGTTGACCAGACTAAGCTCTAAGCGAGCTACGTTATCTAGCTCATGACACCTACAAATGCGTGCCAGTTTGTAGCAACTGTCGTACAGCTTTAAACAGGTGTAGCGAGTTAAGCCAGTGAGCTGTACCGAACAAAGCTAGATAACATTGTCGTTCGCGCAAGCGTGTGCTTTGCACAGGCAAACTTTACCCACATTGTGGAGTGTTCAAAGTAATGCGAGTTTTCGTTCTAGATCAAAATAAGAAACCACTGGATCCATGCCACCCGGCACGAGCAAGAGAGCTATTGAACATGGGAAGGGCTAAAGTATTTAAACGGTACCCATTTACAATTGTATTAAAAGACAGGATTTTAGAAAAATCTGTCACTCATTCACATCGTTTAAAGATAGACCCTGGTAGTAAAACAAGCGGGATGGCTATTGTTCAAGAAGAAACAGGACGTGTCACAAGCGCCTTAGAAATATCTCACAGGGGACAACAGATTAAGAATTCTCTAGACTCTCGCAGGGCATTAAGGAGAGGTAGACGCAACCGTAAGACTCGATATCGCAAACCTCGTTTTTTGAACAGAACTGGTAGACAAGGATGGTTACCCCCATCTCTTGAAAGCCGAATTAACAATATTGAGACTTGGGTGAAACGAATTAGAAAAGTCTGTCCGATTAGCGCTATTTCTCAAGAGTTAGTCAGGTTTGATTTGCAGCAAATGCCAAACCCTGAAATTAGCGAGGTTGAATATCAACGCGGTGAGTTATTCGGCTTTGAGGTCAAGGAATACTTGCTTGCCAAATGGGGAAGAAAATGTGTCTACTGCAACGCTGAAAACACCCCATTGGAAATAGAACACATTGTCCCCAAATCAAAAGGAGGTTCTAACAGAGTAAGCAATATCACCTTAGCTTGTAGACCTTGTAATCAGAAAAAAGGTAACAAATATGTAGAAGATTTTTTAAGTAAAAAGCCTGAACTATTGAAGAAAATTAAGGGGAAAACCAAGACTTCACTTAAAGACGCGACTGCGGTTAATACTACCCGATGGGAATTGTATAGAAGACTTCAAGAAACCGGGTTACCTGTAGAAGTAGGTTCTGGGGGACTGACCAAATTTAACCGTAAGGTCAGAATGATTGAAAAACACCATTGGACTGATGCTTCTTGTGTTGGGAAATCAACACCTGAGCGGCTACTTATCAGGGGAATAAAACCGCTGTTAATTGCAGCTAAAGGACACGGAACTAGGCAGCGTTGTCGTCCTAACAAATATGGGTTTCCGAAAGCTCACGCTCCAAAAGCTAAGTTTTTTCAGGGTTTTCAAACAGGTGATATTGTTAAAGCTGATGTCATCAAAGGTAAGTTTGCTGGTCAATATGTCGGACGTATTGCAATTCGCTTTAGACCTAGCTTTACCCTTCAACTACCAACTCAAAAATTTGACGTACATCCCAAATACTTGAAAACTATTCACAAGGCTGACGGCTATGAATATCAATCTTGAAAATAAGGATACCCTATCGGGTAGTTTACTTGTTGGCGGCAATTCCCCTCCCGCTAACCCGTGCCGGGTATAACGGGAGTCCCCTTGCCGCATCTCAGATGGAACTTTGGATGTATTAAATTCAGCAGAATCTGAGAAAGACCTATGTCGATGCATTTAGATCCCACAACACCAGTAGAATCAATGGCGGATTCCACGCAGAAACCGAAGCCAAAAATAACGATTAAGAGTGATGGGATTGGGGTTGGCAATTGTTATTGCTTCTCAGTATTAACTTAGCTTACTGTTAAATCCGCACTAGTGAATTGGCTGACTTGGTCTGGGAGGTTAAAGTTCCAACAACAGGAATGATAGAAGCTAAGGCTATCTCCCAAAATTGAACATTTGATGTCAATTGTAGCAATAATTATCGAGGATTTTTAAACAATGGAAAATCAAAATCTAGAAGTTGCCGAGATGCCAATAATAGATTCAGTAAGTAATACTTCAGTAAGTAGCACTGACAATGGTCACATAGCTCCTCCTCAAGAACCTATAACTGCAGCAACAATTCAAGCTTGGTTAGTATCCTATCTGGCTGAAATGTTAGAAATCGAACCCGATGAGGTGGATATTACCTTAGACTTTAATGACTATGGTTTGGATTCAAGTGCAGCTGTTGGAATCACGGGGGACTTAGAGGAATGGTTAAAGCAGGAACTCGCTCCTACCCTTCTTTACGATTACCCAAGTGTTGAATCTCTGGCGCAGCATTTAGCCAATGAACTCAAAGGAGAGGCTTAAATGGGATTAAATCTTCCCATTGATTCAGTTTCACTATAAACATCATCAAAGTTGTTAATTGCACTCACCGGGAAAAAAAAGTGATAAAAACTGTATCAAATCAAACCAGAAATAGTCAAGCTTCCAACCTGGAGGACAAAAATAATCAGAAGCATTTGACATTGATTGAAAGAACCTTTAATAATAATGTTAAGTCTGACTATACCGAGAAAATAGAGGAGCTAGGTAAAAACTTTAACTATCAGGTTAATCGCGATTTTTATTGGAGTGACCCAGAACTTTCGGTGCTCTACGGTACACCCATTTACCAAGCTGCCTCACCTTCGCAAAAAATTGCGCTCAATCATCTGTTCTGGGTTGCCATGTACAATGGTGTAGCTGCTAACGAAGCAGCAACTATCCTTTACAACCAAGTCACAAGGGGCGTTTTTGTAAAAGTTGGTGGCTACGAAACCCTATGCCGGGAATTGGAAACCGAAACCAACCAAGAACATTACCACGTTAAAACCTTTCAAAAAGTTGGTTACAAGACTAAGCAGGCGCTGCTGGGCAAAGCCCTATTAAAAAATTCGTTTCAGAGTAAATGGTACAAATCGCAGAAACAGAGGAGACTCAGAGGAAATATTGTCAACTTACTACCGAAGAAGTTGCTCTTGTCCCTTGACTGGGATAAGACCTGGCGCTGGACAGTTGAAAAAATGCTTCCTGGGCAAAAAAACTACCGTTCGCAGTATTTGGAAGAACTAGTGCAGAGAAATGAGCCAATTCCTGGGCATGCAGAGGGGATAATAGGACGATTAGCTCCTCGGCAGATGCAGCCGTTTTTTGCCTACAACTGGGGAAGTTCGCCGTTCTTTTCTTGCCAATACTATACCATGCGCTATATTGCTAATGCAAATCTCAAAAATAAGGAATATTCCTATTTCAAGTATTTTAAGGACTTGCACAAGGGATCTGAGTTCATTCCCACCCCCACAGCTATTTCCCACTTCCATTTGTTAGATGAATCGTTTCATACCACCATTTCCCAGACCATTGCTCGCGACTTATACAAAGACTTTTCCCCGCCAACGGCCTATGAAAAATTTGTGGCCAATATGGCGATCTACATGATGCAGCATAATGTTTTGAGCGGAATTTCTTGTATATTCCCCAGTGAGTGCGTAACAGATGAGCCGCTGTTTATGTTGTTGTGCTATAAAATACTGCGATCGCCGATATTCGGGATGTCTTCGGACGAAGCACTCAATAGTATGCAACAAAGTTTGTGTCAAGAAAATGAGGGATTTCACGTTACCCTCAAGTACCACCAACGGTTACTGTCTGATCTTCGGCGCTTTTTTAATGACATTGACTACCTCTGGCCAGTCAATCGAGAAATGCGCCTGATGGACTCAGCAGCTAACATTGACCGGGCTATCCAAGCAAATATAAAAAGCTTTAAACAATTTGCTAAGTCCGTAGCCTAAACTACTCGATTTTTTCCGTTAGATACCATCATCATTTTCTGGGGCAGTGGATAGTACGCCACGGTCAAACTTAGAATATTTTCAGATGGAATTTAGTTGTAATAGTTAGTATACATTCTGGATAAAAAAATAATGGCACAACAGTTGCAAACAGCCGAATTAAACCAAAAAAAAACGCTCTCACGGGGCAATAAAACATTAACCGCAATTGAAAAAACATGTCGCAGTAACTTAGAATCAAACTATACAGAAAAAATAGAAGAACTCGAGAAAAGCTTTAACTACCATAAAAATAGCGATCACTATTGGAGCGAACCGGAACAATCCATATTATATGGCACCCCCCTGTATGAAGTTGCTTCTCCCTCTCAAAAAATAGCACTCAATCACCTGAATTGGTTTTTGGCATACCATAATATTGCTGCTGGGGAAACTGAGGTCATTACTTATAATCAAGTTACTGAGAGTGTTTTTGCTGCCATTGGCGGTTACGAAACTATATCCCAGGAGTTGGATCTCGAAACTGAACAGGAGCGTTCTCACATTCACGCCTTTCACAAAATCGGATTTTTAACAACTAGAACGTTACTAGGGAAAGATGCCTTTAAAGCTCCCCTCAAAGGGAAATCGTACAAATTGAGAAAAAGGGGCTTAGCTAATGGTTCAAAGTCTTCAGATTCACAACATTTATACTTGAGTCTGAAAAATTTGCCCTGGTCAGAGTACCGAGATAAAACCTTGGGTTTCATCGCTAAAGGGATGTTGAGCAGTTCAAAACAATACTATTCTCAGTATTTGAGGGAATTAGAGCAGAAAAGCCCATCAATACCAGGGTCTGCTGGGGGATTTTGGGGACTAGGATTAGCACCAGACTCTCGCTTACGGTTCTTGACCTTCAACTGGGGAGGTTCCCCTTTTATGGCGTGCCAATACTATGCCTTGCGCTACATTGCGAATATGGCAGTCAAAAATGTAGAACTCACTATCTATAAATATTTCCAAAAATTGCAAAAAAAAGGTGAATTTATCCCAAGTCCAACAGCCATTTCCTACTATCATTTGTTGGATGAAGCGTTTCACACCACAACGTCCCTTTTTCTTGGTAGAAACTTGTACAAAGAATTATCAAAACCAACGGCCTACGAAAAACTTGTCGCTAATTGGACAATCTATTTAATTCAGAAAAATTTCCATAATGGAATTTCTGGTGCATCACCAGTATTGATGTCTAAAGATAACTTTTCTACGATTGATTTTGTTTATAAGGTCCTGAAATCACCTGTGTTTGGTATGTCCCAAAGAGAAGCGCTTGATTGGATGCAGCAGTGTTTCTGTCAGGAACACGAGGGATTTCATGTGGCTCTTAAAAACTACCAAAATCTCTTATCAAATAGTCGGCGTTTTTGTGAAGAGATTGATTACCTTTGGCCTGTCAACCGCGAAATGGGATTGATGGCAGCTGCTGGCTCAATTGACAAAGCCCTGCAAGCTAATCGTCAAACCTTGGATCAGTTTTCTAGATTGGTGACTAATTCGGTGGAGTAAGAGACATGGGAAACATACTATAGCGTTTCTAGGACTCATGAGGTACAGTCTTCTTTGACGTTGATTCCCTGTTAGGTGCGCTTGACCTATTAAGAATTAAATTCGCCACGGGTCGCACCTCTTAATGCAGCGCATCGCTATTCCCTCTTATCTCTTCCCTGTTCCCTGTTCCCTGTTCCCTGTTCCCTGTTCCCTAAACTCTAGAAATTGTGTACCTCAAAAGTCGTATAATTGCTATATAATTCTCCTAGATACCAACAACCAAACCTTAATCATCTGATCTTAGTGCACCCTATTCCATCCTTGTTGAGTGGGCAGGGAGGAATGCCCGGAGCACTTTGATTGGGTAAGCAAAAAAACTTTTAATCTTTGTATTTACTAGTAGTTTTAAACCGCGTAATTAAAGTATATTAAATAATTGAGTAAGTATTGATGATTTCAGACTCAACACCTATAGCAATTGTTGGCATTGGTTGTCGTTTTCCTCAGGCTGAAACACCACAAGAGTTTTGGCAACTTCTGCATGATGGGATAGATGGGATCACTCAGATACCTAAAGACCGATGGGATATTGATGCATTTTATGAACCTGAACCAGCTACCCCGGGCAAAATGAATACCCGTTGTGCCGGTTTATTAGAACAAGTAGATGGATTTGAACCGAACTTTTTTCGTGTTTCCTCCCGCGAAGCTAAGCAGATGGATCCCCAGCAAAGACTGATCTTGGAAGTAGCTTGGGAAGCCTTGGAAAATGCGGGAATAGCACCAGAACGATTAGCTGGTAGTCAGACCGGGGTCTTTGTTGGTGTTACCAACTGTGATTACTCTGTGCTTATGCCCAGAGATATTTCTGGCTTAGATGCATACAGTGGAACTGGAACAAACCCATCGATTATTCCTGGTCGCTTATCTTATGTGCTGAATCTGCGCGGACCAAGTCTGGCTGTGGATACCGCTTGCTCCTCATCTTTAGTAGCACTTCACTATGGCTGCCAAAGTTTGAAAACAGGGGAATCTGATCTGTGCCTGGTTGGAGGGGTGAATCTAATTCTTATGCCAGAGCCGACAATTATTTGCTCCCAGGCTAAGATGATGTCAGCAGATGGGCGTTGCAAAACGTTTGATCAAGCTGCGGATGGTTATGTTAGGGGAGAAGGATGTGGCGTTGTTGTCCTGAAGCGGCTGGCAGATGCAATCCGGGATGGGGATAATATTCGGGCAATTATTAGAGGTTCAGCGGTTAACCAAGATGGTCACAGTAATGGACTAACAGCTCCCAATGGTCCTTCTCAACAAGCAGTGATCCGGCAAGCCTTAGCCAATGCTGGGGTTAAACCAGCGCAAATTAGTTATGTAGAAACCCACGGTACGGGAACCCCTTTGGGAGACCCCATTGAGGTAAATTCTCTCAAGGCAGTGCTGATGGAAGATAGGCAGCCCAATCAACCTTGTTGGATTGGTTCAGTCAAGACTAATATTGGTCATTTAGAATCTGCTGCGGGCATTGCGGGGTTAATTAAGGCGGTGTTGTCCCTACAACATGGTGAAATTCCACCCCATCTCCATTTGAACCAGTTAAACCCTTATATTAAAATTGCAAATACTCCTATTCAAATTCCTACTGAGCTTCAGCCTTGGTCAGTCCAAAAAGCACCCAGATTGGCAGGGGTTAGTTCCTTTAGTTTTGGTGGGACCAATGCCCATGTGGTGTTGGAAGAAGCGCCTTTAGAAATTCAAAAGTCAAAAGTCAAAAGTCAAAATTTACTAGAGCGTTCTTGTCATTTATTAACCCTATCAGCAAAAACAGAAGCAGCTCTCCAAGATTTAGTCCAGGGTTATCAACATCACCTAAAGGCTAATCCCAACCTAGCAATGGCAGATATTTGCTTTACGGCAAATACAGGGCGATCGCATTTCGAATACCGCCTTGCTGTTGTGGTTGACTCAAGGGAGCAGTTGGTTGAGCAACTCAGTGCTTGGGCAGCCCATAAAGACACCACTGGATTGATCAGTGCTCAGGTGAAAGGCAAAAAGCAGCCCAAAATAGCCTTTTTGTTCACTGGTCAAGGCTCCCAATATCTCAACATGGGACGCCAACTCTACGACAGCCAACCCATATTCCGCCAAACTATCGAGCAGTGCAATGAAATTCTGCGCCCGGATCTGGAGCATTCCCTAATAGAGGTACTGTATCCTACTCAAGTAGAAGAGCAGGTTTCATCTGTTTTAGATCAAACCGCCTATACCCAACCGGCCCTATTTGCCTTTGAATATGCCCTCTATCAACTTTGGAAATCCTGGGGTATTAAACCAAATGCCGTCATGGGGCATAGCGTTGGCGAGTATGTGGCTGCTTGTGTAGCTGGGGTTTTTAGCTTAGAGGATGGTCTCAAACTAATCGCCCATCGCGGAAAATTAATGCAGCAGTTGCCGTCTGGCGGTGAGATGGTTTCACTTTTGGCCTCACAGGAGCAGGTTAAAGACGCGATCGCACCATTGCATGATCGAGTAGCGATTGCAGCCATTAATGGCCCAGAAAGTATAGTTATTTCCGGAGCCAGTGAAGATCTTGGTACTATTTGTCACAAATTAGAAGCTAAGGGAATCAAGACCAAAAGGCTACAGGTATCTCACGCTTTCCATTCACCGTTGATGGAACCGATGTTGGCAGAATTTGAAGCAGTAGCCCATCAAATCACCTACCATCAGCCTTGGATACCACTGATATCCAATGTTACTGGCAAACTGGTGGATACTGAGATTACTTCTGCCGAATATTGGGTGAATCATCTCCGCCAACCAGTGCGGTTTGCCCAAGGAATGACAGTCTTACACCAAAAAGGCTATGAAACCTTCCTAGAAATCGGACCCAAACCAATATTATTAGGCATGGGGCGGCAGTGTCTCCCAGAAGAGTTTGGTGTGTGGTTACCGTCGTTACGTCCGGAAGTAGATGAATGGCAACAGCTCCTCTCCAGCTTGGGACAGTTATATGTACAGGGAGTCAAAGTAGACTGGGTAGGCTTTGATAGAGATTATACTCGTAACAAAGTAGCCTTACCGACATATCCATTCCAAAGACAAAAGTACTGGGTAGAACAACTTCCAACCAAGCAACCAGCATCTTCTTCAGAAGTATTAACTCTATTGCAACAAGGGAACACCCAAGCCCTGCTGCAACAACTAGAGGCTAGCCCAACAGTTTGGGAAGCGAACACCCCAGAACAGGCAATAGAATCTTTAATCAAACTACATCAGCGACAAGTAGCTCAAGCATCTGTATCAGAGCTGCTGTTTGAAATTGAATGGCAAGTTCAACCCCCACTATCCCAAGACAGCCTACCACCAGGACAATGGTGGTTGCTTGCTCAGAACAAGGGTTTAGCCTCAGAATTAGCTGAGTATTTCACACAACAGGGCCATCAATGCCATTGGCTTGAGTCAGATCCCAGTCAATTGAGCAAGGAAAGGTTAGAAACAGTTCTGACTCAACTGAATGAGAACCAGACTCTACCGCTTCATGGAATCATCTATTTGTGGAACTTGAACAAGCCTAGTGATGAATTGCCAGAAGATGGGGATTGGCAGACGAACTGGCAACAAAGTATCAAGCCCTTACTACAGCTGGTACAAGTAATCAGCCAACTACCGGGATTTCAGTCCAAACTGTGGGTAGTAACTCGCCAAGCCCAAGCCGTGGACTCTAACCCTGTGGCGATCAGCCAGACACCTCTGTGGGGTCTGGGGCGAGTCATTGCCCAGGAACAGCCCCAACTGTGGGGGGGATTAATCGACCTCGAAGAAAACCAGGAGCTGACGGTAGCCGCCCAACAGGTGTACACAGAAGTGGCAACCCAACCAGGAGGGCTCCAGGTGGCATATCGTCAGGGAAAACGCTATTGGCCTCAGTTAGTGCGCTACCCAAAAATCCCACCATCACTCAAGCTGAACTCACAAAGCAGCTATGTGCTCAGTGGGGGATTAGGAGCCCTAGGATTACAAATAGCCCAACGGTGGGTGGAACAGGGAGCCCGCAACTTGGTATTGCTAGGAAGGCGGGGAATCACCAATGAAATCCAACAGCAGAAAATAGCAGAGCTGGAGGCAGCAGGAGCCAAGATTCAGGTAGCAAGTATAGATGTCAGTAATTGGACACAGCTCAGACAAGCATGGACAGAATGGCAAAGCACAATGCCCCCTGTACGAGGGGTACTCCACGCTGCCGGGGTACTGGATGATGGTCTGCTAGAGAACCAAAGTTGGGAGCGTTTGGTCAAAGTGATGAGTCCCAAAGTGGAGGGAGGTTGGAACCTACATCGACTGACTCAGGATGAGAATCTCGACTTTTTCATCTGCTTTTCCTCAGCCGCTAGTGTGTTAGGTAGTGCTGCTCAGAGTAGCTATGCTGCTGCCAATGCATTTCTAGATGGTTTGTGTGCTTATCGTCGTAGTCTAGGTTGGCCAGGGTTGAGCTTCAACTGGGGACCATGGTCAGAAGTGGGTATGGCAGCACAGATGTCCCCAGCCCAAAAACAGCGATGGGCAATGATGGGAGTGAAACTGATTCAACCAGAACAGGGATTGCAAGTACTAGAGCAGCAGTTGGGAGCAGGGGGACAGCTAGGAGTGCTAGCTTTTGACTGGGAGGTGTTGAGTCAAAAGTTAAGTCCCACACAGCTGAATTTCTTCGCTCAGGTGCTACCACCAGAAGTGAAAGACCTGGTGCAATCAACAACCGAGAGGAGCTCTCAGTTACAGCAACAATTGTTGTTAGTCAGTGAGGCTCAAAGAAAACAGCTGCTGCGACAAACACTGCAAGAGGAAGTCGCTTGTGTATTAGGCTTACCACCGACAGACAAACCCGACCCAGAAGTAGGATTTTTCGAGCTGGGGATGGATTCATTGATGGCAGTAGAGTTAAGAAATCGACTTGGCCAGTTATTAGCAGTAAATCTACCATCAACCTTAACCTTTGATTTTCCCAACATCGAAAGACTAAGCGATTATATCATCTCAGAAGTATGGCAGCTAAGTTCAGGGGGTGCAGCTGATACTCAGTTGCCCCAGAAAAGAAGCGAGTGGAATGAACCCATAGCCATAATTGGCATGAGTTGTCGGTTTCCCGGAGGAGCATCGGACCCAGAAAAATTCTGGCAGTTGCTGCAAGGAGGAATCAGTGCCCGGGAAGAAATTCCTGCACAGCGGTGGAAGATTGAAGCCTACTACGACCCAGATCCAGATGCTCCAGGAAAGATGCTGACTCGTTACGGTCACTTTATCGAGGATGTAGAGCAATTTGACCCCAGCTTTTTTGGGATTTCCCCTCGTGAAGCACCGGCAATGGATCCCCAACACCGCCTACTGTTAGAAGTGAGTTGGGAAGCGCTAGAGCAAGCAGGGCAGGTGTTAGAGCGCCGGGATGAAGCATCTGTGGGTGTGTTTGTGGGCAATGATGGCCATGACTACGAACAGTTGCTCCAGCAGCACTTGCAGCAGTCCCCAGAGAGTCCCTTAGCCAACTATGTGGGCACAGGAACCCACATCTCCAGTGCCGCAGGTCGTTTGGCTTACAGTTTTGGGTTCACTGGACCAACAGTCACAATTGACACTGCCTGCTCCTCATCTCTAGTGGCAATTCATCAAGCCAGCAACAGTTTGCGACTGGGAGAATGTCAGATGGCTCTGGCGGGAGGAGTGAAACTGCATCTGACCCCAGACTCCTATATTGGGACTTCCAGAGCCAGAATGATTTCCGCCGATGGGCAATGTAAGACCTTTGATATCTCAGCAGATGGCTATGGACGGGGAGAGGGCTGTGGTATCGTACTGCTCAAACGTTTGAGTGATGCCCAGGCAGATGGAGACCGGATATTAGCACTGATTCGGGGTAGTGCAGTAAATCAGGATGGACCGAGCAGTGGGTTAACGGTACCCAATGGACTCTCGCAACAACGACTGATGAAGCAAGCCCTAGCTCAAGCACAGGTCAAGCCTAGTGAGATTAGTTATTTGGAGGCTCATGGTACAGGAACATCCTTGGGAGACCCGATAGAGGTAAATGCAGCCATGGCGGTGTTGGGAGAGGAACGTACTCCAGAGTACCCCCTATGGATGGCTTCGGTGAAGACGAACATTGGTCATTTGGAGGCAGCGGCGGGAGTCTCGGCACTAATCAAGGTGGTGTTATCCCTACAACATCGACTTCTGCCAGCTCATCTACACTTGCAGCAGCCCAATCCTAAGATTGACTGGCAGCCTTGGCTACAGATACCACAGGAACTGAAACCATGGGAGGTATCTGGTCGTCGATTGGCTGGAGTAAGTTCCTTTGGATTTACAGGGACGAACGCTCATGTGGTGCTCGAGGAAGCGCCATCTCTACCTGAAAACCCTCAAATAGAGTGGGAAAGACCATTACATGTATTGGGGCTATCTGCCAAGAATGAAGAAGCATTGTACCAGCTAACCCAGAGCTACATTCAACATCTAGAGAGCCATCCGGAGCAAGCCTTAGCGGATATTTGCTTCTCAGCTAACACGGGAAGGTTGTCATACAATCACCGATTGAGTCTGGTGGCAGGGACAACAGAGGAGTTGCAAGAGAAACTGAGGGCTTTCGGTACAGGGGAAGAAGCGAGTGGAGTAGCGAGTGGCAGAGAATCCCCCAGAGTGGCAATGTTGTTCACGGGTCAGGGTTCTCAGTATGTGGGAATGGGGCAACAACTGTATGAGACTCAACCAACCTTCAGAAATGCTCTAGACCAGTGTGGGGAAATTTTGCAACCCTATTTAGACAGACCTCTACTGGAAGTTCTCTATTCGGTAGAAGCAGAGGAGTCTGTCTTGGAACAAACGGCTTATACCCAACCGGCTTTGTTTGCTGTGGAATATGCCCTGTATCAGTTGTGGCAATCTTGGGGCATTAAACCGGATGTCGTCATGGGTCATAGTGTGGGTGAATATGTAGCTGCAACTGTTGCAGGAGTATTCAGTGTAGAAGATGGTTTGAAACTAATTGCTGCCAGAGGCTCTTTGATGCAGAAATTACCGGCTGGTGGTGAGATGGTTTCGGTGAGGGCATCAGAATCTTATGTCACAGAAGTAATTGGGGCTCAACCAGAAATCTCCCTAGCAGCCATCAATGGGCCAGAAAGTGTAGTCATTTCAGGGGACTCTATTGCCATCAAAGCCATGGTCAGTAGCCTAGAATCAGCTGGAATCAAAACTAAACAACTACAAGTATCCCACGCCTTCCATTCATCACTAATGGAACCGATGTTGGCAGAGTTTGAAGCACTAGCCCAGCAAATTACATACCATCAACCTAGGATTCCCATCATCTCTAACGTCACAGGAGCCCAAGCTGACAAGAGCATCGCCACCGCACAATATTGGGTTCGTCATGTGCGCCAACCGGTAAGATTTGCCCAAGGAATGAATCAGTTACACCAACAAGGCTATGAAACCTTCCTCGAAATCGGACCCAAACCAATATTATTAGGGATGGGGCGTCAATGCCTAGCAGAAGAGGTAGGTCTGTGGTTGCCATCATTACGTCCGGGAGTAGATGAATGGCAACAAATGCTCTCTAGTTTGGGACAGTTTTATGTACAGGGAGCTAACGTAGATTGGTCAGGATTTGACCAAGATTACAGTCGTCAGAAAGTCTCCTTACCAACTTATCCCTTCCAAAGACAACGGTATTGGGTGCAAACTGCTGAGGGTTGGGATGCCAAAGCCATTTCGGCAATCAAACTCCATCCCCTGATTAATCAAAAATTCCAATCTCCCTTATCAAAAGAAATCTTTTTCGAGTCTGACTTTAGTACCACTACCCTACCCTTTTTAGCAGACCATCGTATTTATGACCGGGTAGTAGTTCCTGGTGCCAGCCACATTTCCCTGTTGTTAGCAGCAGCATCGCTAACCTTGCCCACAACCGCATGTCAACTGGAAGATATTCTCTTTCCCCAAGCTCTAGCCATTCCGGAGCCAGGAGTAAGAAAGGTTCAAGTAGCTTTGACTCCCAGCGATAGCTCCTATACATTTCAAGTAATTAGCTTTGACGACTCTTTAGACTCACAGACTAATGGGGTTTCAAAAAATGGTAAACAAGTCGGTTCTTGGGCTGTTCATGCTACAGGAAAATTTGCTACTACCAAGACTGAACAATCACTAATATCCCCTCAAGAGGTTCAAGCTCGTTGTACTCAAAAAATAGAGGGTACAGAAATTTACCAGTATCTCTGGGAGAGACAAATTAAATTAGGAGAGAGTTTCCGCTGGATTGAGCAGCTATGGTTAGGAAACGGAGAAGTTCTTGGTCAACTGAGAGTACCCCAAACAGTGCTGGATGCAACAAAATATCAACTACATCCAGCTTTGATTGACTCGTGCTTTCAGTCAGTTGCAGCACTTATTGTAAATCTTTCCGACGACAAGAATGAGACTTTTGTACCGTTTAGGGTAGAGAAATTTACTTTCTATAATCCTCCTCAGCCTGGATCGCTTTGGTGCTATACTCGTGGCTCGAAAGACCAACAATCAGACGAAAAATTCAAAGCCGATATACAATTATTTGACCAACAAGGACAGCTGGTAGCTCAGGTCACTGGTTTTGAATCGAGGAAAGCCAATCCTGAAACCTTGCTGATGACTCTGGATGAAGATTTGAGTAATTGGTTTTATCAAATCAACTGGCAAGCCCAACCCCTATTATCAACTTCGGAATCTACTCCTGAACATCAAACAGGTAATTGGTTAGTATTTACTCTCACTAGTGAATTGGCAGAGCTTATTGGAGAGGAGTTACAGCAAAAGGGAGACAACTGTATTTGGGTATCTCCAGGGTCAGAGTACAAAAAATTAGATGCTCAACATTATCAAATCAACCCCACTGTTGCTGAGCAATTCCAACAACTGCTGCAAGATAATGCTGAGATTAAAGGTATTGTGCATTTATGGGGTGTCAATGAAACAATCGAATCTGTGAATGAGTTACAAACAACCCAAGAACTAGGTTGTGCTACAGTAGTGCATTTAGTGCAAGCCTTAATTCAAGCTGGACTAACTCACCTACCGCCGATGTGGTTAGTCACGATGGGCACTCAGAGTGTATTCGATCAAAAAGAAGTGGTGCAACCTCAACAGGGCTCTCTCTGGGGACTAGGGCGAGTTATTCGCCTCGAACATCCAGAATTAACCTGTTGCCGAGTTGACTTAGACCCCAAATCCCCTGTTTCTGAAACCATCCCCAAATTGGTAGAGCAACTGTTGTCTTATGATCACGAAGACCAGATTGCCATGCGTCAAGGAGTTCGTTATGTCCCCCGATTAGTAAGACAACAACAGCACAAACTCACCTCACAACAACAATTGCCTATACCAAAGAATCAACCATTGCAATTGAAGTTGTCGGAATACGGACTGATAGACAACCTCAACTGGGAACCAATGCAGCGTCGTTCTCCAGAAGCTATGGAAGTAGAAATTCAAGTCAAAGCAGTTGGCTTAAACTTCCGAGACGTACTCAATGCTCTAGGATTACTCCAAGAATATTACGCCGAAGTATTGAGTATTACCAGTGTAGAGCAACTGACCCTGGGATTGGAATGTGTAGGCGTTATTACATCAGTGGGAGAGGGTGTCTCCCAATGGCAGGTGGGAGATGAAGTAATGGCTTTGGTTCCTAACGGGTTCAGCAGCTTTGTCACCACTGCTGCTGAGCTGGTTATAGCGAAACCGAAACAGATGAGTTTCACCGAAGCAGCTACCCTCCCCTTAACATTCCTCACCGCCTATTATGGGTTGCAGCACTTAGCCAAGATTAAACCAGGAGAGCGGGTGTTAATACATGCAGCAGCAGGAGGTGTAGGACAAGCCGCAGTGCAAATAGCTCAGCTGGCGGGAGCCGAAATCTTTGCTACCGCCAGCCCGAGTAAATGGGAATTTCTTAAATCCCTGGGCATCAAGCACATTATGAACTCCCGCACCCTAGATTTTGCGGACGAAATAATGAATGTGACTCAGGGAGAAGGCGTCGATATTGTCCTCAACAGCCTCAATGGAGAGTTCATTGACAAGAGTTTTGCGGTGTTAGCTCCTCAAGGGCGGTTTGTCGAAATTGGCAAAATTGGCATTTGGGAGCAACAGCAGGTGAAGCAGAAACTACCGGATGTTGATTACTTCCCCTTTGATATCGGAGAGGTAATGAGACAACAGCCTGAGGTAATTGCCCAACTTTCAGAGGAATTAACCCAGCAATGGAATCAAGGAAAACTCCAAGCCTTACCTCATAAAGTATTTCCCAGTAAAGAAGTAACAGCAGCTTTCCGGTATATGCAGCAAACCAAGCATATCGGCAAGGTTGTGGTGGAGATGCCACAATCGACAGGTGAGCCAAAGTCCATCCAAGCAGAAGGAAGTTATTTGATTACCGGAGGATTAGGAGCCTTAGGATTGGAAGTAGCCCAATGGATGGTAACTCAAGGAGCGAGAAATATAGTATTAATGGGGCGTCGTGCTCCCAAGGAAACTGCACAAAAAATCATAGAGGAGTTGAAAACAGCAGGAGCCAATGTCAATGTTTTATTAGGAGATATCTCGATTGAAGAAGATGTGGCTAAGATTTTCCAGCAGATGCGGGCATCATTGCCCCCACTCAAAGGAGTGATTCATGCAGCAGGAGTATTAGATGATGGCTTAGTGCAAAACCTCAGTTGGGAGCAGTTTACTAAAGTGATGGCACCAAAAGTTGCAGGGACTTGGCATTTACATCAACTCACCCAAGATTTACCCTTAGATTTCTTTGTTTGTTTCTCGTCTATGGCTTCGATGTTGGGGAATTATGGCCAAGGAAACTATGCTGCCGCTAATGGGTTTATGGATGCGATCGCCCACTATCGTCGAGGGCAGGGATTACCAGGATTGAGTATTAACTGGGGAGCTTGGGCGACAGCAGGAATGGCAGCTCGTTTAGCCAGTGGACATCAGCAGCGGCTGGAGGCTAGTGGGATGAGTGCCATAGAACTAGAAAGGGGAATGCAGGCATTGGGTTCATTGTTATCCGACTCTCCCAGCCAAGTCGGAGTGTTACCCATTAATTGGTCAAAGTTTGTCAGCCAACTACCGGGTGGAGCAAAGATGCCATTGTTAGAGGCTTTGATTTCCACTGAGCCATCATTAACCCAAAAGTCGGCATTTAGGGAACAACTAGAAGCAGCAGCAGTTTCAGAACGTCAGGAGTTATTAACAACTCAGATTCGCTCGGTGATCGCCAAAACCTTAGGCTGGACAGATGCACAAAAGATTGGAATGCGACAGCCTTTGTTTGAATTAGGCTTAGATTCTTTGATGGCCGTGGAATTGAAAAATCGCTTGGAGTCAAGTTTAGAAACAAGCTTAAGTTCAACACTATTATTTGATTACCCTACCGTAGAAGAACTGGTAGAGTATTTCGCCAACAATGTCATCCCTGTCGATTTATCTACCGATCTTCCTACCCTAATTCCTAATCCAGAGCAACGGTATCAACCTTTTCCTTTAAATGACATTCAACAAGCTTATTGGATCGGTCGCAATCAAATTTTTGACTTAGGCAATATTGCTACCCATGTCTACATAGAATTAGATTGTGACCACTTAAATTTGGAACGCTTAAATCAAGCTTGGAGGCAATTGATAGACCACCATGATATGCTACGCATGGTGGTTTTAGCTGACGGTAACCAGCAAATTATTGAGAAAATTCCTCCCTATGAAATTGAAGTTTTAAATTTGTCGGGAGAGTCTGATCAAACCATTGCTTCAGAGCTAGAGACGATTCGCCATCAGATGTCCCATGAGGTTTTGCCAACTAACCAGTGGCCTTTGTTTAATCTACGGGCTACTCGTTTAAATGAACAATGTTTCCGGTTACATATCAGCCTTGATATGTTGATATCTGATGCCTGGAGTATCTATCTTCTATTTAAGCAGTGGGTGCAACTGTACAATAATCCTGAGAGTTCACTACCTGCCATTGAAATCTCCTTCCGAGACTATGTGCTGGCTGAGTCAGCTCTAAAAGATAGCCCACAGTATCTCCGTTCTCAGCAATATTGGTTCAACCGTCTTGACCGCCTACCTCCCGCCCCAGAAATTCCCCAAGCGAAAATAACTTCTGCCATTACCGAGCCAATGTTTAACAGTCACAAGGCTCAACTGTCTCAGACTCATTGGCAACAGTTAAAACACAAGGCTAGCCAAGCAAATCTCACCCCTTCAGGAATCTTGTTAAGTGCTTTTGCTTATGTATTGAATTACTGGAGCAAGAGTCCAAAGTTTACCCTCAACCTCACTCTATTTAACCGCCTTCCCTTACATCCTCAAGTTAACGAGCTTATAGGTGACTTCACCTCTGTAATCTTGCTGGAGGTAGATAACTCAGAAGCAGTTCCATTCATTAGTCGTGCTCAAAAACTGCAAAGACAGCTCTGGGAAGATTTAGAGCATAGGTACATCAGTGGCGTAGAAGTGCAGCGAGAGCTATATCGTCGAGGGCGCAGTCAACCAATGGGGGTAGTTTTTACTAGCACTTTGGGATTAAAGTCTCTAGCTGATGAAGAGTTGGGAAGAGGATTCGGTTTGGAGCAACTCGGAGAGGTCGTTTATACTACATCTCAAACGCCTCAAGTTTTGCTTGACCATATAGTAACCGAGGAAAACGGCGCACTACTATTTACTTGGTATACAGTTGAAGGGCTATTTCCCTCAGGTCTAATCGATCAAATGTTTGAGGTTTATTGCGATTTTCTCGAACGGCTAGCCACCTGTGACCAACCTTGGGTTGAGACTTACCATCAATTATTACCAACAGCTCAATTAGCACTACAAGCCCAAGTGAATCAGACCGCTCAATCTTGGTCTGAAGATATCTTGCATAGTTTGTTTCTCAAGCAAGTACAACTTCAAAGGGAATCGACAGCCGTTATTACTCCCCAAAAAATCCTAAGTTATGGGGAACTCCACAGGCGGTCTCATCAGCTAGGACATGGACTACGGAAATTAGGAGTGAAACCTAATCAGCTAGTAGCCGTAGTCATGGAGAAAGGTTGGGAACAGGTAGTAGCAGTCTTGGGAATATTGATGTCTGGTGGTGCTTACCTACCGATAGACCCCGGGCTGCCTCAAGAACGCCAGTGGTATCTGCTCGAGCAAGGGGAAGTGGAACAAGTTTTGACTCAAACTCATCTGAAACAGTCTCTGAGTTGGCCTGATGGAATTAAATGTTGGTCTGTCGATACTGAAGAGTTAGCAATTGAGGATCCAACTCCGTTAGAGCCAGTACAAACTTCAGAAGATTTAGCCTATGTGATTTACACTTCCGGTTCTACTGGTTTACCCAAAGGAGTGATGATTGATCATCGTGGAGCAGTCAATACCATCAATGACATCAATCAACGGTTTGAAGTAAAACCATCGGATCGGGTACTAGCCTTAGCCGCTTTGAACTTTGACCTGTCAGTTTACGACATCTTTGGTGTCCTAGGAGCTGGGGGAGCCATAGTGATGCCAGCACCAGAAGGAGCAAAGGATCCCGCTGGTTGGATAGAATTAATCGTGGCTCACCAAGTGACCCTGTGGAACTCAGTTCCTGCTGTGATGCAGATGTTGGTGGAACATTTGTTAGGAACCTCACAATCAGCAGTTGGTGATTTACGAGTGGTGATGCTGAGTGGAGATTGGCTGCCAGTAGACTTACCAGGCAAAATCCAGTCTCTGTGGTCTAATGTCCAAGTTATGAGTTTAGGTGGAGCAACCGAAGCCTCAATCTGGTCGATTGGCTATAGGATTGAACAGGTTGGTTCTGATTGGAAGAGTATTCCCTACGGTAAACCCCTGTTGAATCAACGCTTCTATGTGCTCAATGAGTTGATGGAACCAAGACCGGTTTGGGTTCCCGGGCAACTTTATATTGGAGGTGTGGGCTTAGCTTTGGGGTATTGGAAAAATGAACAAAAGACCAAAGCGAGCTTTATTACCCATCCACTCACTCAAGAGCCGTTATACAAAACTGGGGATTTAGGAAGGTATTTACCTGATGGTAATATTGAGTTTCTCGGAAGAGAGGACTTCCAAGTTAAGATCAATGGTTATCGTGTTGAACTCGGAGAAATTGAAGTAGCGTTAAAACAGTATCCAGGGGTCAAGGAAGCAGTGGTTAGTGCTGTGGGAGAAGATCCGCAGACAAAGCAGTTAGTGGCTTACGTTGTTGTCAACCAAGAATTCCTCTCGGAGCCACAAAAAAATGTGGCAGAAGCTTACCAACCTAGCCAACTTGAAGGAGTGCTAACAGATCCTGTAGAGCGCATGGAATTTAAGCTCAAGCAACCAGGGTTGGAGCAGTTAGACTCCTGTGTTAACAGTGTAGAATTACCCAAAACTGAGGTAGATGAAAGTCTGATTCAGAAATATTTGGAGCGGCAGAGTTATCGGCAATTTTTATCTCAACCACTTTCTTTGAAGCAGTTGAGCAAATTTTTAAGTTGCCTGCAACAAATGAAACTGGATGATTATCCTCTACCAAAATATCGTTATCCTTCGGCGGGAAGTCTCTATCCGGTGCAGACTTACTTGTGGATAAAACCCAACCGAGTTGAAGGTCTCGAAGGCGGTTTATATTACTATCACCCAGCCGAGCATCGTTTGATATTACTCGCTAGCACTAACGAAATTGACGGTCAAGTTTATGGTGTCAATCAACCCATTTTTGCACAATCCGCTTTTTCGATATTTTTGATTGGTAAATTGAAGGCCATCACTCCGATATATGGAGAATTAGCAAAGGATTTCTGTATGTTTGAAGCTGGTCATATCGGTCAGTTACTGATGAGTAGCGCACCAAAGCAAGAAATTGGGTTGTGCCCCATTGGCCATCTAGAATTTCAAGAATTACGAGAGTTATTGAAGTTGGAATCAAGTCAGGTTTTGCTTTATAGCTTTGTGGGTGGAAAAATAGATTTAGCTCAGACTAAGCAGTGGTTTCAGGAATCAGTAGTCAGGAGAGAGAAGCCAAAATCTCTTCAACTGCGGGAATATTTACAACAAAAGTTACCTGCTTATATGGTGCCTTTTGAATATATTATTCTGGAGACTTTACCTTTAACTACGAATGGCAAAGTAGACCGCAAACGATTGCCAAAACCTCAAACAAAAACTGTAGCCAAAACCGAACATATACAACCTCAAACCAAAATAGAGCAACAAATTGCTGGTGTTTGGCGAGAGGTGCTTCAGATAGAAGAAGTAGGAATACATGACAATTTCTTTGGGATAGGAGGGAATTCCTTACTTGTCATCCGAGTGCATAACAAATTACAAGAACTATTAGGAATAGAACTGGAAATAGTTGAACTGTTTACTAACCCAACGGTACATTCCTTAAGCCAACATATTGCTCAGCTTGATCGGGAAAAAATATCCATAGAAACTAGCAAAAGTCGTGGGGATAAGCTATCGAAAAAAGGGAAGACTAGGCAGGAAAGGAGCACTATTAGAAAAAACAGACGTAAACAACAACAAAACTAAGTAGTTTTGACTAGGCTTAGGTTTTAGTAACTGTCATTAGGTAATTGATTAAAGAGCGCCAGATTTCTAACAAGGAGGCAATTAATTGCATGAATAACATAGAAGAAGACCTTAATGATAATCAGGATATAGCAATTATTGGTATATCCGGGCGTTATCCAGGAGCAAACGATATTGAACAATTTTGGCAGAATATTCGGGATGGAGTTGAGTTAATATCTCTCTTCTCAGAACAAGAATTGCTAAACTCCGGGATTGAAAAAGAGCTAATGAATAGCCCTAACTACGTCAGGGCTGGCAATGCGCTCCCAAACATAGATATGTTTGATGCTAGTTTCTTTGGCTATACTCCCAAACAAGCTGAAGAGCTAGACCCGCAACAACGGCTGTTCCTCGAATGTGCTTGGGAAGTCATAGAGAGGGGTGGTTATAACCTAGATACCTATCAAGGTTATATCGGGGTTTATGCTGGCATTAACATGAGCAGTTATTTTTTAAACAACGTTAATCCGAGTTTTAAATTTTCTCACCTTACTAGCAGCTCGTTGCAACAACTGCTAGGCAATGAAAAAGATTACCTGGCAACAAGTGTTGCTTACAACCTGAATCTAACCGGACCTGCCATCACCGTTCAAACGGCTTGTTCAACTTCATTAGTAGCTGTTCATCTGGCCTGCCAAAGCTTACTCAATGGCGAATGCGACATGGCTCTTGCTGGTGGTGTCAACATCCGCGTTCCTCAAAAAGTTGGATACTTATATCAGGAGGGGATGATTGTATCTCCAGATGGTCACTGCCGAGCCTTTGATGCCAAGGCTAAGGGCACCGTATTTGGTAATGGTCTTGGGATTGTACTACTCAAGGGACTCAAAGATGCAATTGCAGACAGAGATTATATATATGCAGTAATCAAGGGTTCTGCCATTAATAACGATGGCTCTTTGAAAGTTGGTTATACTGCACCTAGTGTGGTAGGTCAAGCAGCCGTTATTTCAGACGCTCAGGTTGTGGCTGGGGTGGAAGCAGAGACGATATCATACATAGAAGCTCATGGCACGGGCACAGAACTAGGAGATCCGATTGAAATTAAAGCTTTGACCAAAGTATTTCAGCAGAGCACCCAAAAACAAGGCTTTTGTGCCATTGGTTCAGTAAAAACTAATGTAGGGCATTTAGAGAAAGCAGCAGGAGTAACGGGACTTATTAAAGCTACGTTGGCTCTCAACCACAAATTAATTCCTCCTAGCCTGAACTTTGAGCAACCCAATCCCAAAATTGATTTTGCCAACAGTCCCTTTTATGTCAATACCACTTTGTCAGAATGGAAAAGCAATGGCACTCCTCGCCGAGCTGGAGTTAGTTCTTTTGCTGTGGGAGGAACTAATGCCCATGTTATTCTCGAAGAAGCACCAGAACTAGTCAAAAGTGAAGATAAGTATCAGCGTCCCTTACATTTATTAACGCTCTCAGCAAAAACTAAAGAAGCACTCTCAGAGTTAGTCAGTCGTTATCAAAATTACCTGGAAACTCACCGAGAATCAGAACTGGCAGATATCTGTTACACAGCTAATACCGGACGAGTTGACCATAACCATCGTCTGGCCATTATCGCTGCTGACCAACAACAATTAGCGACAAAACTCAGCCACCTGACTGCTGGGGAAGAAGTGGCAGGAGTGTTTCAACAAGAATTTTCCAGCACCAGTAGTGTTCCTCAAGTAGCTTTCCTGTTCACCGGCCAAGGTTCCCAGTATCTTAATATGGGACGGCAACTCTACGAACAAGAGCCGACATTTCGTGAAGCTTTGGACGAATGTGACCAAATTCTGAGTTCGGTTCTAGACCAATCCCTTTTAGCAGTTCTCTATCATCAAACTACAAATAAGTTTGGTTCATCTCTACTAGACCAAACTGCTTATACTCAACCAGCCCTATTTGCCATTGAATATGCCCTATTCAAACTATGGCAATCCTGGGGCATCAAACCAGGTGCAGTGATGGGTCACAGTGTGGGTGAATATGTAGCAGCAACCGTAGCAGGGGTATTTAGTTTAGAAGACGGTCTGAAACTAATTGCCACGCGAGGGCAGTTGATGCAACAGTTGCCATCGGTCGGAGAGATGGTGTCGGTAATGGCATCAGAGTCAAAACTACGAGAGGCGATCGCGACCTACGCAGAGAAATTGGGGTTGGCTAAGTCTAATGTAGAAATCGCAGCCATAAACGGGCCGCAAAGCGTTGTGATTTCGGGAGCGAGTGCAGCTGTTGGGGCAATTTGTAGCAGCCTAGAATTGGAGGGAGTGAAAACCAAACGACTAAACGTATCTCACGCCTTTCATTCACCCTTGATGACACCAATATTGGCAGAGTTTGAAGCAGTTGCTCAACAAGTTAGCTACAATCAGCCTCAAATTCCACTCATATCTAATGTTACAGGAGAAACAGCTACCGATAAGGTAATCACGGCAGACTACTGGGTGAATCATATCTGCCAACCAGTGAGGTTTGCCCAAAGTATGGAGACCTTGCACCAACAAGGGTATGAAATCTTCCTAGAAATCGGACCGAAACCAATATTATTAGGGATGGGGCGGCAGTGTCTGCCAGAAGAAATCGGTGTGTGGTTACCGTCGTTGCGGGAGGGAGTAGAAGACTGGGAACAGATGCTTTCAAGTTTAGGACAGCTGTATCTAGAGGGAGCTAACGTGGATTGGTCTGGGGTAGATCGAGATTATAGCTGTCAGAAAGTGGTGTTGCCAACCTATCCATTTCAACGACAACGGTATTGGATGGAAACCCAAAATGGCTACAGACAAAAACAATATTTGCTAAAAGCAAAATATCTGCATCCCTTACTAGGTGAAAAAATCCACCTACCCCGCATAGAGAATCAACTGCATTATCAATCACACCTAACAGCAGAATCCCCAGCCTACCTTAGTGACCACAGAGTATTTGACAAAGCACTATTCCCAGCTACAGGCTACCTAGAAATAGCAACAGCAGCAGCCAGAAATCTGTTCGGTTCACCCCCAGTCGCAGTAACAGATTTATTCATAGGTAGAGGCTTAATCCTACCAGAAACAGAAATCAAGACAATAAAAACAGTAGTCTTCCCATTAGAAAACAACAGCTATAAGTTCGAGATATTCACCGCATCACAAGGAGAAAATCAACAGACACCCCAATGGACATTGCACGCCGAAGGGAAAATCTCTCCAGACTCAACCACCAAGATAAAAGCAACAATCGACCTAGAAAAATACCAGAAAGAGTGTAGTCAAGCCATAGACATTAAACAACATTATCAACAATGTCTCGAAAGAGGGATTAACTACGGCAGCAGTTTCCAAGGAATAAAACAGTTGTGGAAAGGTCAAAGAAAAGTCCTAGGGGAAATCGCCTTACCAGAAGAATTAACCACACAAGTAACAGACTATCAGCTACATCCAGCCCTATTAGATGCAGCTCTACAAATGATAGGTCATGCCATAGACCACACCGAAACCGACCAGACCTATCTGCCAGTAGGGATAGAAAAATTGAAACTGTATCGTCAGATAACAAGCGTTGTATGGGCGATAGCAGAAATACCAGAAACCAGCTTAACCGCCGACATTTTGCTGGTAGACAAATTCGGCACGATACTAGCCTCCCTAGAGGGATTAAGGGTAAGGGCAACCACACAATCAGCCCTATGGAGAAGTCTGCAACCAGATATCAGCCATTGGTATTATCAAATCAACTGGCAAGCTCAACCCCTACCATCAACGACCCCATCACCAGCAGCAAGCAGCAAATGGTTAGTATTGGCAGAAGATACTCACCTAGTAGAAGCACTAGAACACATTGGTCACGAGTGCATCAGAGTATCACCAGGACAGACCTATGAGCAACTAAGTCCACAACACTATCAAATCAATCCTGCCAGTGCCGAACAATTTCAACAACTGCTAGCAGAAAACCCAGGGATGACAGGGGTGGTGCATCTGTGGAGCGTGGCGGAACTCCTTGGCAAAGACCACCTAGAATTAGAGACAATTCAAGAAAAAAGTTGTGGGGCTCTGCTGCATTTGGTGCAAGCCATCGTCAACAGCAAACCGGAAAAAATCCCGCAGCTGTGGTTAGTAACCCAAGGAACTCAGAGGGTAAACTCAGACCAAGAAGTAATCAACCCCGAGTATGGAAGCTTATGGGGACTAGGACGAGTAATCGCCCAAGAACACCCAGAACTAGGCTGTAAACGCCTCGACTGCGACCCAGAAAAGCAGATTACTCAAAACCTAGATGCCCTAGTCACAGAGCTGTTATCAGAAGATGTAGAAGACCAAATCGCCATACGTCAGGGCCGTCGTTATGTGGCCAGACTGGTACAAAAACCCCACAAACAGCCCATCACCTCAGCCGACCAACCAGTGCAATTGAAACTGCCAGAATATGGAGTGATAGACCACCTCAACTGGCAACTAATGCAGCGGCGTGTTCCATTAGCCACGGAAGTAGAAATCGAGGTAGCTGCAGTGGGACTAAACTTTCGAGACGTGCTCAACGCCCTAGGATTACTCAAAGACTACTATGCCTCTCATCTAGGTATCAGCAGTGCACAGCAACTGACCTTCGGTTTGGAATGTGCTGGTAAAATCACTGCAGTAGGAGCACAAGTCTCACAGTGGCAAGTAGGAGACGAAGTCATAGCCACCATGGTGCACGACGGCTTCAGCAGTTTCATCACCGTTCCCGCTGAGTATGTGATGCCAAAGCCGAAACACATGAGTTTCACCGAAGCAGCCACCCTACCCCTGACATTCCTGAGTGCCTACTACGGGTTGCAGCACTTAGCTAAAATTCAACCAGGAGAGCGAGTATTAATTCATGCTGCAGCTGGTGGTGTCGGGCAAGCCGCCGTGCAAATAGCTAAACTGGCAGGGGCAGAAATATTTGCGACAGCAAGTCCGAGTAAATGGGAATTTCTCAAATCCCTGGGCATTAAGCATGTCATGAACTCCCGCACCTTAGAGTTTGCCGGGGAAATCCTGGAGCACACTGCAGGAAAAGGAGTAGATGTAGTCCTCAATAGCCTCAACGGAGAGTACATTCCCAAAAGCTTAGAAGTATTAGCTCCAACAGGCAGATTTATCGAAATTGGCAAAATTGGGATTTGGGACCAACAGCAAGTCAAGGAAAAACGACCAGATGTCCGTTACTACCCCTTTGATTTATCAGAAGTAGTCCAACAACAACCAGGTGTAATGGCTCAACTGACAGAGGAATTAACTCAGGGATGGAACCAAGGACAACTCAAAGCCTTACCTTATAAAGTATTTCCTAGTACAGAAGTAACAGCAGCCTTCCGGTATATGCAGCAGGCCAAGCATATAGGGAAAGTAGTGGTGGAGATGCCAGAAGCTTTATCTGATCAGCAAAAGTCCATCAAACCAGAAGCCAGTTATTTGATTACAGGGGGATTAGGAGCCTTAGGGTTAGAAGTAGCCCAATGGATGGTCACTCAAGGAGCCAAGCATCTAGCTTTAATGGGGCGTAGGGCTCCGAATCCAACAGCACAAACCATCATAGAGGAGTTAGAAACAGCTGGAGCCCATGTCAGAGTAGTATTAGGAGATATTTCCCATACTGAAGATGTAGCCAAGACACTACAGGAAATATCAGCATCATTACCCCCACTCAAAGGAGTGATTCATGCCGCCGGGGTATTGGATGACGGGTTACTGCAAAACATGAGTTGGCAGCAGTTTACCAAAGTGATGGCACCAAAGGTGGCCGGAACTTGGCATTTGCATCAACTGACCCTTGATGTACCCTTAGATTTCTTTGTCTGTTTCTCGTCGATGGTTTCGATGTTTGGTTCACCAGGTCAAGGAAACTATGCCGCCGCTAACGGGTTTATGGATGCTTTAGCCCACTATCGTCGAGGGCAGGGATTACCAGGATTGAGTATTAACTGGGGACCATGGGCAGCAGCAGGCATGGCAGCTCGTTTAGATAGTTTTAATCAGCAGCGGCTTGATAGGAGTGGCATGATTGCCATCAAACCAGAACAGGGCATGATGGCATTGGGGTCATTGTTATCAGAGTCCCAAAGCCAAGTGGGGGTGTTCCCGATTAACTGGTCAAGGTTTGTTAGCCAACTACCGGGTGGGCAAAAGATGCCATTGTTAGAGGCTTTGATTTCCACTGAGCAGTCATTAACTCAAAAGTCCGCATTTAGGGAACAACTAGAATCAGTACCAGTTTCAGAACGTCAGGAGTTATTAACCAATCAGATTCGCTCTTTGATAGCCAAAACCTTAGGCTGGACAGATACACAAAAGATAGGAATGCGACAACCTTTGTTTGACTTAGGATTAGATTCTCTGATGGCAGTGGAATTGAAAAATCGCTTGGAATCAAGCTTAGAGACAAGCTTAAGTTCAACACTATTGTTTGACTATCCGACGGTAGAAGCACTGGTAGAGTATTTAGCCAATGATGTCATCTCGCTAGAGTTCTATTCTGACCTAGATGAAACAGAAAATGTAGAACAAGATGAAATAGATAACGCATCTCGTTTTCAAGAAATTTCGGAAGAAGAAATGGCCAACCTACTAGCTAAAAAAATAGAATCTCTGGGAAGAAATAAAAGCTAATGAAAGAAAGTAAAAGCAGCCGTACTGTAAACTACAAAGCATTAATGGAAAATGCTTTTCGCCAGATAGAAACTTTGCAGTCTCAAGTAGAAACTTTTGAAAATCAAAAAATAGAACCCATAGCGATAATTGGCATGAGTTGTCGCTTCCCTGGTGGAGTCAACTCTCCTGAAGCATTCTGGCAACTACTCCATCATGGAGTAGATGCGATCGCAGAAGTACCATTAGCGCGATGGAACATTGATGACTACTATGACCCTTCTCCAGATGCTCCAGGTAAACTTTATACCCGCGATGGTGGTTTTATCTCACAAATAGATCGCTTCGATGCCGCCTTTTTCGGGATTTCTCCCCGAGAAGCTCACAGCTTAGATCCTCAACAACGCTTGTTGCTCGAAGTTAGTTGGGAAGCAATAGAGAGGGCTAACATAGTCCCAGACAAATTGTTTAATAGTCTCACAGGAGTATTCATTGGCATTGGTAATAGCAATTATCAGAGTAAGCTGGCCACCTCTGAGATACCACAGGCTTATTGGGGTACAGGTAATGTGCCGAGTGCTGCTACAGGTCGTTTATCATACATCTTGGGACTCACTGGACCTAATATGGCAGTAGAAACTGCTTGCTCTTCCTCTTTGGTATCTGTGCATCTGGCTTGTCAGAGTTTGCGACAGCGAGAATGCAATATGGCTTTAGCTGGTGGTGTGAATCTACTCCTATCTCCTGAGTTGAGTATTGTTTTCTCTAAAGCCAAAATGTTATCTCCCGATGGTCGCTGTAAGACGTTTGATGCTTCGGCTAATGGTTACGTCCGTGGAGAAGGATGCGGAATAATTGTTTTGAAGCGACTTTCAGACGCCGTAGCCAATCAGGATAATATTCTGGCGGTAATTCGTGGCAGTGCGATCAATCAAGACGGAGCAAGTGGTGGATTGACAGTACCTAATGGTCCGTCTCAAGTAGCTGTGATCCGTCAAGCCCTCGAAAATGGGGGAGTAGACCCAGCAAGTGTTAGTTATATTGAAGCTCATGGTACAGGAACTTCTTTGGGAGACCCCATTGAAGTTGGAGCCATAGGAACAGTATTTGGAAAAACTCACTCTCAAGAAAACCCCTTAAGTGTTGGGACAGTTAAAACTAACATAGGTCACTTAGAAGTAGCAGCAGGAATAGCAGGTTTAATGAAAGTAGTCCTGCAACTGCAACAGCAAAAAATAGCACCATCACTACATTTTAACCAACCTAATCCCTATATTAATTGGTCTCAATTACCTCTACAAGTCTCGACTAAACTTAGCCCTTGGCAAACCAATGGTAAAACTCGCATTGCGGGAGTGAGTTCCTTTGGTTTTAGTGGGACTAATGCTCATGCAATTTTAGAAGAAGCGCCAGTAAAAGCCAAAAGTCAAAAGTCAAAATTAAAAATTCAAGATGGGCTAGAACGTGCAGTTCATCTATTAACTCTCTCAGCGAAAACTGAAACGGCTCTTGGTGAGTTAGTCAATAGTTATCAAAATTCTCTAAAAACTCATCGAGAATTAAAGGTAGCTGATATCTGCCATACAGCCAATACAGGACGTGCACAGTTCCACCACAGACTAGCAGTTGTTGCCTCTAACCAACAAGAATTAGTTGAAAAACTCCGACAGCACCAAAAAAAAGAAGAAGTAGGCGGAATCTACTCAGGAGAACTGACAAATAACACCACAGTACCCAAAATCGCCTTCCTATTCACAGGACAAGGTTCCCAATATGTGAACATGGGAAGGCAGTTGTATCAGCAAGCACCAACTTTCCGTGAAGCAATTAACCAATGTGAGGAAATTCTTAGTAGCCTCGAAACGTTTAAGGAAACCTCATTACGAGAAATTCTCTATCCAGCAGCAGACAAAGAGCAGCTCAGTACATCCCTACTAGAGCAAACAGCCTATACCCAACCGGTGCTGTTTGCTCTAGAATATGCCCTCTTTAAGCTCTGGCAATCCTGGGGGATTAAACCAAATGTAGTTATGGGTCATAGTGTGGGTGAATATGTGGCAGCCACTGTAGCAGGAGTGTTCAATTTAGAAGATGGACTAAAACTAATTGCTGCTAGGGGCTCTTTAATGCAGAAATTACCTGCTGGTGGAGCAATGGTTTCACTCATGGCTGATAAGTCGAAAGTCCTAGAAACTTTGAAGGCAATGTCGTTGGAAGAAAAAGTAGTCATTGCCGCTATCAATGGACCCGAAAGCACAGTAATTTCTGGCGAAGCAGAAGCAGTAGGAGAGCTCGCAACTAACCTTGAATCTGTTGGCATCAAGACCAAACAACTACAAGTATCCCATGCCTTCCATTCACCATTAATGGAACCGATGTTGGCCGAGTTTGAAACTGTAGCCAATCAAATCACCTACCATCAACCAAGGATACCAATCATATCCAATGTCACAGGAACTCAGGCAGGCAACAGCATCGCCACAGCACAATATTGGGTTCGTCATGTGCGCCAACCGGTAAGGTTTGCCCAAGGAATAAAAGAGTTAAACCAGCAAGGCTATGAAACTTTCCTAGAAATCGGACCTAAACCAATATCATTAGGGATGGGAAGGCAATGTTTACCAGAGGGGGCAGGTTTGTGGTTACCATCATTGCGGGAGGGAGTAGAAGAATGGCAACAGATGCTGTCTAGTTTAGGACAGTTACATGTACAGGGGGCTAAAGTAGATTGGTTAGGATTTGACCAAGATTATGCTCGTGAGAAAGTACCCTTACCTACATATCCCTTCCAACGACAAAGGTATTGGGTAGAGACCTCTAAAAATGACGATCAAAAAAATGGTGGCATCCCATTAGAAAAGATCAGTACCCCGATCGTCAATCTGATTAATCAAGGAGAAACCAAAGCTTTAGCTCAACAACTAGAAAGAGTGGGAAATCTTTCTCCAACTGAAGTTGAATTTCTACCAAAACTTATAGAACTGCTAGTTGAACAGCACCAGCAACAACTAAAAGCAGTTAGCACTAAAGATTTTGGGGAAGAAACAATCAAGAGTGCCTCTCCACAGCAGCAATTAACTAAAAATGTTGAACTAATCCAAAAATTGGCAACAGTTTCTACTCAAGAATGCAAACAAATTCTGGTTGAATATATCCAACAGCAGGTGGGAAAAATACTTCTAATCAATGATTCAAACCTTATAGATCCACAGCAATCCATTTTAGAATTGGGTTTTGATTCCTTAACTGGTCTTGAACTCAGAAGTCAACTTGAAACTCAACTAGAAGTGACTATATCTGCTGGCAAAATTCTACAAGGACCTAGCATAATTGAATTAGCAGAAGAGCTTACTAAACAATTGACTCAAGACAGTTATTCTTCAGAGATTATAAATTCTGAAGATGAAAGTAAAGAATTGGTTGACAAAACAAGCCGTTGGATTGCATATCATCAACCAAAACCCAATGCTCGTCTGCGTCTATTCTGCTTTCACCCATGGGGTTCAAGTGCCTCAATGTTCCAAGGATGGTCTGATCAGCTCCTAACAGATATAGAAGTATTGCCAATTCAACTTCCAGGCAGGCAAAGACGCCTACAGGAAAAACCTTTTACGGAGTTTGTTCCTCTCATCCAGGTTTTAGGAGAAATTATCAGTCCTTACTTAGATAGACCATTTGCTTTTTTCGGCCATAGCATGGGAGCATTAATTGCTTTTGAACTTGCCCATGTTCTTGAACAAGAATACAATCTCAAACCACTACACCTTTTCTTAAGCGCTGCCCTACCACCATCCGATACTTCTTTATCAAAGGAGTTTGAGTCTTTCTCACAAGAACAAAAACTGAATTATCTTATGAATATTTCAGAAATTCCAGAAGATATTTATGACGATCCATCACTTTTACAAGAGTTGATGAATGTATTTAAAGCAGACCTTCAGCTATTACAAAGCTATCGCTACGTGGCCAAAATTCCTCTGAGTTGCCCAATCTCTAGCTTTGGTGGCATCAACGATTCTTTGACAAGTGAAAAACAACTTTCAGAATGGTCGAAGTACACTTCGAGTACATTTGAAGTACAAATGTTTCCTGGTAAACATATGTTCTTGAAGGATAGCAAAAAACTGCTTTTGGATACAATTTATCAGATGCTATCTATTAAGATATAGCAAGTCTTATACCCATGAGGTACAAATCTCTGGGTTTTAGGGAGCAGGGAGCAGGGAGCAGGGAGCAGGAACCCACCCCTAAACCCTCTCAGGAGGGGAAGTTAGGGAAGAGGGAAAAAATAATGTGTACCTCATAGTTATGATAAACGCTATAGATATGATATGAGTAAATATTCAATTAGACGTAGATAATAGGCGTCTTATAAAAAAAACAAGTAATTAAGGAACAAAAATGACACCTAGTATAGTATCAAAAGATGCTTTTGTCGGAACATGGAAACTTGCCGAACTGAAATCTGTAGATAAGGAACAAAAAATCAGTTATCCCTATGGCAAAAATCCCGTAGGCCACATTATATATACTAAGGAGGGATATATGTCAGCCTCAATTATGATGAGTAATCGCTTGAATCTTGGCTTATCTATGGAAGAAATCCAGAATCTGAGGAATGTATCAAAACTACAGTTAATAACAAACATACTGAAGTATATAAAAGTAACTTTTAGATATTTTATGGCAGCGAGAAACTATATTTCTTATAGTGGTAAATATGAAATTAGAGATAATAAAGTTATTCACCATGTTGAAGTTAGTTTAATTCCAGATTGGACTGGTATAGACTTGGAACGGAATTTTGAGCTTTCAGAAGATATACTTGTACTAACTGCATCATCTGTGGGGAATACCTTTTACCTCACTTGGCAACGCGTTTCCTAGAACCTCAGGGGGTGAAAAGGTAGCTAAAAGCTAGGGAGCGACTTTCGCCCCTTCAGCCAAGTTACAAAATTGAGCGTTGCTGATTCTGGGTATGGTTTTGCACCCCTAGCACCCCAATTTTGGGAGGAACAAAACTCTTAAAGTCCCCCTCGGTGCCCTTGACCTAGGCGAATTTAATAATTTAGATGCTGAAAGCCCACCTAAGGTTCTAGAACTTCTGGTATTGTTCCGGCGGGTCGGGGCATCCCGTGTCGTTAATAAAGTAACCCGTTTGACACTCCCCGGTCTAAAGACGTGGGGATTCTTTGTTCAACGATCCATCTTGCGTGGGCCAGCCGGAACCAGGAAGAGTAGAGGACGGATCTCCCAAAGCGTTTTGGTTTAACACCAGGGTTCCGATTTGCCCCACCGTACCTTGTCAAGATGCAGTCGCTCATGGGGGGAACCCCCTTTGGCCGACTGCATCGCTTTTTTTATAGATAGATAGATACTTTTTTAATCTAATTTTTTTCATAGACATTTAAGTCGTTAGACCAAATTACGCAATATGTATCTCTTACATATTTTTTACGTTGCCTACTTATTTTTAGATAGTATTTATCTAGCTTTTGATTTTATTGTCTATTACTTCAATATAACACGCTCTGTTAAAACTGTCAAGTTTTAGCTGAAAAAGAAAGCCGTCCTATAAGGACGGGGCTTTAAACCCAATTTTTTCGGTAACCGTTCGGCCAGCGTCGGCGAAAGCCGATACCATTGGGTGGTGTTGGTAAGAAGCCCGCATTCGGGCTTGTCAGCGTCGGGAGTATGTCACGAAACACAGAATTGAACATCGAATGCAGCGATCGCATAACTATACCCAGCAGCCTTGGGAAGAAGACTACAGTGAAATTATTGATGTGCGCTCCCCGAGTGAGTTTGCTGAGGATCATATGCCAGGTGCGATTAATCTACCTGTGCTCGATGATCAGCAACGGGCTAAGGTAGGGACTATCTATAAACAAGTGTCTTCCTTTGAAGCTCGCAAAATTGGTGCCTCTCTAGTTGCTGGGAATATCTCTCGACATCTGGAAAGTCACTTTGCTGCTAAGGATAAAAATTACCATCCCTTAGTCTATTGTTGGCGGGGTGGACAGCGTTCCCAGAGTTTGGCAGCAGTGTTAGTTCAAATTGGCTGGCAAGTTACAGTTCTCGACGGGGGATACAAAACCTATCGAGCTTATGTAAGGGAACAATTAGAACAGTTGCCACAGCAGTTTACTTACCGGGTATTGTGTGGACTAACCGGTAGTGGGAAAACCCTGATTTTGCGGCAACTTGCTCAGCAAGGTGTGCAGGTGCTGGATTTAGAAGAGTTAGCCAATCATCGAGGTTCCCTGCTCGGTCAAGAGTGGGAAGGTGAACCATTATCTCAACCGTCACAAAAATGGTTTGAATCCCTGCTATTGGAAAAATTGCAAGGCTTTGATGTCGATAAGCCAGTATGGGTAGAAGCAGAAAGTAATAAGATTGGACAAATTTATTTGCCTCATTCAGTATGGCAAAATATGAAGGATGCTAGTTGTGTGGAAGTTGAGTTACCCCTGGCACGTCGAATTGAATGGTTGTTGCAAGAGTATCCTCACTTGGGTACTAACCCTGAGTTTTTCAAAGGTAAGCTAGAGTGTCTAAGGTCTCGCTATGGCTGGAAAAAAATTAACCAGTGGTATGGAATGATTGATGAGGGTCAAGGTCATGCTTTGGTAGGAGATTTGCTTGAAACTCATTATGATCCAGCTTACCGCCGCTCGATTAGTAAGTGTTATGGAAATTTAGTATCGACGTTATCGATTGTGGATTTATCAGATCAGAGTGTTCAAATTTTTGTCAATAGTTTAGTGTCTTTGACGGAATTATCCTAAGCTAAAACGCATTTTTAATGCGTTTTAGCAAGGCAAAAGACAAAAGGCAAAAGGCAAAAGGCAAAAGGCAAAATGGTACTGGGATATATCTTTTTTATTTGATTTAAATAATAGACAGTTTAAATGCAAAAAAAATTAAGAATAGTTAATCAGTAAGTCAATATTTTATGTCCGAGTACTTATCAAATTATAATGATAAATTACTGATAACAAAGAATGAGATACTGTCCGGTTGTTTCGGTTAGGTTCATAGTTTATTTGTTTACCCATTACCCTCAATTATAGCACTACTAATTAAAGTTAGAACATTGATAAAAGCTCATTTGCTAATGCACGTAAACTTTTGCCTCTTGCCTCTTGCCTCTTGCCTTACACGTAGCGCTATATTACACAATTGGGCAACGCCAAATATTACTCATGCAACACTTCTGCCCGTTCCCAGTCCTCTGGCACACCATAGCTTTGATACCTTTGGCAGCGTTTGACATAGAGCATGGCTGCTTTATCCTGGGGATTGGTATGTAAAACTGACTGAAATATCTGTTCAGCTTGGGCGAAAGCTTGCCGATGGTAGAGAAAAGCAGCTTGTTCAAAGTTACTCTTAGTTTTTCTTTTTAACTCCTTCAGTTGCGGCTGATCTTGATCAAATAGCTCAAATACTGCCACCGGTTTATTTTTTCCCTTAACTTTGACTCGATCCAGAAACCTATAACTGTACTTTTGAAACTGATTCAGGTTATAGAGGGTTTGTTGGCTAATCATAATCCCTGCACCATAAAGTTTGGTTAATCCTTCCAAGCGGGAAGCAAGATTCACTGCATCAGAAATAACCGTACTTTCCATCCGCTTTTGTTCACCGATGGTTCCTAGCATTAAGCTACCTGTATGTAAACCAATACCGATAGTAATCGGAACATAACCACTTTGGCACCGATGCTGGTTGTAGACCGCAACTGTTTGCTGCATCTCAAGTGCTCCTTGAACCCCATCATCCGCTGACTCAGGAAAAAGTGCCATCACTCCATCTCCAATATACTTATCAATAAAGCCATTGTGAGCGCGGATTGCTGGACTAACTCGACTCAAATAGCTATTAATAAAATTAAAATTTTCTTGAGGAGATAACTGTTCTGATAGGCTGCTAAAAGAGCGAATATCAGCAAAAAGAACAGTCATTTCTTTTTGAACGTGATCCCCTAATTTAACATCAACAATACTGTCATATCCCAGGAAGCGCAAAAAGTCATGGGGAACAAACTTACCATAAGCCGAGGTAATTTTAGAAAGCCGTAGATGACTTTTAATTCGGGCTAACAATTCATGCTTAGAACAAGGCTTAGTCAGATAATCATTTACTCCACAAGTAAACCCTTCTACCAAATCGGAAACTTGATTGTTGGCGGTTAACATGATCACCGGAAGTTCACTGGGCAAAAACTTCTGGCGAATTTTTGCACAAACTTCATAGCCCGTCATGCGGGGCATCATCACATCCAGTAAGATCAAGTCAGGCTGGAAGCCAGTTGAGAGCATTTCTAAAGCTTCTAAACCATTAGTGGCTGTAGCGATCGCATAGTTTTCCATGGAAAGATAATTGGTAAGAACCTGGCGGTTGACTGGTTCATCGTCCACAATCAAAATTTTGATATATCCACTGTCTGCTGCTAAGGCTCCAGTAAAGTTCGGGGTTTCATTGGTCAAATCCGGAACTGGAGCAATTGATTCAATTTGCAAAAGTGCGGAGGTCTGCTGAACCTGCCTCTGAGACACTGGCAAAGTAAATGTAAAGTGGGAACCAGACTTATTTTGCAATCGCTTAGGAGATCCTCCCAGGCGAAATTGTGCTTCTGGCAAGCTACGCGATCGCACATGAATTTTGCCACCGTGTAACTCGACTAACTGTCTAGTAACCGCTAATCCCAAACCCCTCCCGCCATATTTTTTAGTCCTGGAGCAATCTACTGATTCAAAGGAGTCAAAAATCCGATTTAATTTATCTGCTGGAATACCAATTCCTGTATCTGAGACAGTAATGACTAACATTGGTAACTCGTCATTGCTAACGGGTAACTGTTCAGCTAATACTTCCACCCTACCAGATTCAGTAAACTTAATAGCATTTTCGATTAAGTTATAAAAAATTTGTTGCAGCCGATTTTCGTCAGCATCGACCAAGGGCATATCGGCAGGAATTGAGTTAATTAACTCCAAAGGTTTTTTCGCAATTAGAGAGTGGGAATGTCCAAGGACGAGATTGGCTATTTCTCGCAGGCTGACTGGCTTAATTTCAAGTTCAAGATGTTTGTGTTTTAGCTTCGAAAAATCCAGGAGATCGTTGACTAAATTCCCTAGTCTTTTTCCACTAGATGCAATGATGGCAAGATTAGCGTTTGCTTTGGAGGGCAATTGTCCTGCAACACCATCCATCAGGGATTCAGCAATACTGATCATGCCATTGAGGGGGGTGCGGAGTTCTTGGGAGGTATTCGCTAAAAATTCGTTTTTCAGTTGATCGAGGTGCTGCAATTCAGTATTCTTGGCTTCTAGGGTGGCAAAGGACTCTTGCAATTGTCTTGCCATGTTATTAAATGCCTTAACCAAAACCCCAAGCTCATCGGAGCGCTCCTGGTTGACAATTTGGTCAAATTGTCCCTTCTCTAGAGCAATGGCTGCGTCCTTCAGTTGGACGATAGGCCGGACAACCCAACGGGATGTAACGATTCCGACTTCTGTTGCCAGTAACAAGGCTACTAGGCATAAGGCAATAGTAGTGCGGGTATGGGCGTGGATTTGTTCGATGAAATCCGCTTCTGGCACCACTACCACAATCAACCAATCCAAGCCAAATTCATCTTGAAACGGCTGTATTTGTACAAATTTTCGTTTACCTTCAACAGCAAATTCCCATTGCTGTAAACGTTGAATTGGTTGTTTTTGATTCAGCTTGGTTGATAAATATTGAGCCGTAGCTTTAGTGAAGGGATTACTACTATCCGTTGCTTTAACTCGTTCGGCTCCGTAGTCTTTGTGAGTAGTACGAAAAGGCTTCTCACCGGTAGAGGTTGCCACGAGCATTCCCGAACGTTCAATGATAAAAACTTGTCCAGTTTTGCCAACCTTTAGACTGCGTAAAAATTTGCCAATTTGTGATAAATTTCTGAGGGGGCGACGAAATAAGCTAAAATGCAGATTCTATAAGCAACCTAGCCCTTATACCTCGTTGATAATACTTTCGTTTATTAGGATTGAGTCTCATTAATTCGGTTACTAATTCTAGACAACAATCCTTAAACTTTACCCAGGTTTGACCATATAAACCAATGTAAAAACTGCTATGTCTCC
>NZ_JAAHHM010000350.1:0-1468 GCF_010692445.1 Moorena sp. SIO3E8
GTACACTGCAAGTTATGACATGCACAAAGCTGATGTATTTAGTGTTCAAGTCCCGCAAAGTGCTTTGGATATGTGGCTTGAGCTATATGAAGAAGTCCATGACCTGATCAAAGTTGTCCTCAAACTTGCCTTGACCTGAGGGAACCCCTCACTCAGCCCCACTGGCTGCCAGAATTTTGATCACAAAGTCATTGTCCATCCCGGCCTTGTAACGCTTCATCTTCAGACTGAGTCGGGACGGTTCGCGCTTGAGTAAATTGACACTTAAACGGCGCAACAGCCCCAGGTTTTGGGCAGCATAACCCTGACGAATCCGACTCGCATCTTCGTTGAAGGTGACATCTAGCACCCAATGCAGACTATTTTCAATAGTCCAATGGGAGCGAATGACCTGGTTATGGCCCTGAGCATCCGCTTCGAGACTACTAATGTAAAAGCGAACTTCCTTGGTAGTTTTGTTCCATAACTCTCGCGTAGTCTTAACCATCACTACGGTGGTTAAGCCTATCCACTCGGGTTGCCGATGCAACGGCGGTAATTGACTCACTGGCACCGCCCAAACCTGACGAGTATCCCTGCGGTGATGCCCACTTTCGATACTCTGATGGTGAGTGAACTCAATCCCCTGCCAGTTCTGAGCTTGAGCTTGCTTAAACCAATCCTTTACTGACTGGCTGAGCTGACCTTGGTTGCCTTTGAGAGCCAAAACATAGTCTCCTTCGGCCTTCTTGATTTGCCCAGCGATGGAGATTTGGGTTCCCATCGCATCGAGGGTCACTACAGCTCCCTTAAGGTTAAGCAACTTCAGCAGCAGAGGTACTGCCTTGATTTCATTGGACTTGCTCTCGACCTTTTGCTGAGCCAGCACCAGCCCATGTTCACTGCTCCAGGCACTGACACTGTGCAGAGCTTTAAGTTGGCTTTCTCGGTCATAAGAACCTTTTAGCCTCTTGCCATCGATATGAATCAGTCTCACACCTAATTTCTCGGTGATGCTGCTGACCCAACTCAGGAAACTGGTTTCTAGCTCTTGGGGTTCGAGGCGACCCAACACCCGGCCAAAGGTATCATGGGAGGGAATCCCATAGGGTAAGTCCAAAAAGGTCTCTAGCCACCCAAGCTTGGCTTTGCCGTAGGTCTCAATGGCGACAAACCCATCGGCTCCAGAGAGGATAGCCAAAATGGCAATGGTGACTATCCCTAGCAAACTGTGATGCTGGGTTCTTTCCACACGGGGATCCTGTAGGTGTTGAAAGTGTTTAAGAACACTCTTTCTAAGAATCAATGCCTGTTGTTGTTGCTGAGGTGTCAGCACAAGTTTGCCAAAGCCTTTTGACATGACCAACGATGGGGAAATAGAAACTTTTGTTGATCCTCAGGTTAACTGCTTGGGCTTCTGGGAGGTAGACCCACACACCTAACTATTTGTCAAGTACATTTTATACAAAATTAAGATGCGATTACCCTG
>NZ_JAAHHM010000351.1:0-1454 GCF_010692445.1 Moorena sp. SIO3E8
GTAACTGCTCAGTGCAATAAAGATGCTCTATTGACAAGCTGAGAGGGAAAATTGAGCATTTGGGTGTATATTAACAGTTATGACTTCAACTACTACCCTTAATTCCCAGCCAGTTATGAGCGTCGCTGATGGAGAGCTGACGCTCAATGTGATGCTGGTTGAGTGGCTAGTTAAGTTGCAACAACAGCTATCCCTTCAACAGCGCCTGCCACACGGAGCAACAACAACAGCTCAAGGCACAGCAGCAAGAAATTGAACAATTGAAGGAAGAGCGAGATAAGCTCAAAAACCGCTCCTCCCAAAACAGTTCTGTTCCCCCTTCATCGGACTTACTCAAAAAGCCTAGTGACAAAAGTAAAAGGAAAAAAGGCAAAAAACGCGGTCCGAAGTACAATCATCCGGGTAAAACTCGTAATGGATTTGGCGAACCTGACCAAATAATTTCTCTGGAGCTAGAAAATTGTCCGCTCTGTGAGAGTCCAACACAGCAGGTAGAACAAGCTCCGATCAAAATCCAACAAGTAGCAGATCTAGTAGAGCAACCAGTAGAAATCAAGGAATATCGTCGCCCCTTGTATCAATGCCCTAATTGTGGATGGTCAGGTTACAGTCCAATGCCATTAGGAATCAAAGAGGGGTTTAGTTATGGAGGTAAACTCTGTAGCGTAGTAGGTTGGTTAGGATATGGAGGCAACCTAACATGGCGTAAACAAGAGTATTTTGTGGAATATGTTTTAGGTGTTCCGATTTCTCAGGGGAGTTTAGCCAAAATGCAACGCTGGTTTCAAGAGAGCTTGGAACCGCTCTATCAACAATGGTTAAGCTACATCCAACAACCAGGAGTTAGGTGTGTTGATGAAACTACTTACTGCATCGATGGCATCAAATATTGGTTGTGGGTAGCGACTTCCGAGACAATCTGTGTGTTAATGTTAGCGCCTACCCGAAGTTCCGCTGAAGCCAAACTGCTATTAGGAGAGGACTTTGACGGAATTCTTAGTAGTGACTGTTTTAGTGCCTATACTCCAGTGAAAGCTTCAGCGAAACAGAAGTGTCTAGCCCATTTGCAACGAGACTTGGAAGCCCTCAAAAGTAGCCGTTTTTCTGATAAATCTGCCTTTTGCTTCTGATGTAGAGGAAGTGTTAGAGATGGCTCGTGCAGAGCATCGGAATTATCACAATGGGTTATTGAATCGCTGCCAATTAGCGATGTATAGCTCTGTGCTCGAAGAATTACTCCGAAACATTTTGAACAATCCACCCCAGAAGGGATGGCCATCAGACGCACAACGCTTGGCTAATCGACTAGAGCGACATTGGCACGAGTGGTTCACCTTTGTGAGTTACCCAGAAGTTAAACCGGATAACAATGATGCCGAAAGAGCTTTGCGGCCTATTGTGGTTCATCGAAAAGTCAGTGGTGGGGCTAGAAGTGATTGGGGAGCGCAGTTAGT
>NZ_JAAHHM010000352.1:0-1444 GCF_010692445.1 Moorena sp. SIO3E8
GTTTCAGACGAGGATTTTTAAGAATTTTGGCATCTGCGATTAAGGGCATGCCTTTACCTACAGGTAGATTTATTCCCGATTTTTCTCCTGCCCCTGGATGAATCTTAAAAACATACCCTTGAAAGCGAGTGACGGGACCCTATTGGGTAGAAGTTACAGTCACAGCTGAGGTTGTACCCCTCTCCTTAGACCTTGCCGAAGCCGTTGTAATTGGGGTCAACGATGCCCTGAACCACTTTTTACATCCCCTGACTGGTGGAGTAGAAGGTCAAGGCTGGCCTTTTGGTCGTCAGCCCCATAAATCAGACCTGTATCGGTTAATCGAATCCGTTCTAGGTGTGAATTATGTTAAATCTCTCTCCATTGACCTAGCCGAGATACCTGAGGAACAAAGCAACCGATTCTTAATCTATTCCGGTGAACATCAGATTAGTCTGGGTCAGGATTTTTGAGGGAACAGGGAACAGGGAACAGGGAACAGGGAATCGGGAATCGGGAATCGGGAATCGGGAATCGGGAACAGGGAACAGGGAACAGGGAACCTTCAACCAACCAACCTTCAACCTTCAACCAACCAACCTTCAACCTTCAACCAACTAACCTTCAACCAACTTTAAACTTTAAACCTTCAACCAACTAACCTTCAACCAACTTTAAACTTTAAACCTTCAACCAACTAACCTTCAACCCACCAACCTTCAACCTTCAAGCCACTAACCTTCAACCTTCAACCCACCAACTTTAAACCTTCAACCAACTAACCTTCAACCCACCAACTTTAAACCGACCAACCTTGGCCTTTGGCCACGCTACGCGAACAACCGACCAACCTTCAACCTTCAACATAATGCCCCTACCACTACCTAACCTAGATGACCGTACTTATGCTGACCTCTTAGAAGAGGCTCGGTCTTTAATACCGAAAGAGTATCCTGATTGGACTGACCACAATCCTACTGACCCTGGCATCATCTTGATTGAGATGTTGGCTTGGTTGACGGAGATGGTGATTTACCGGACTAATCAGATCCCAGATGAAAACCAAAAAATGTTTCTGAAGCTGCTAAATGGTTCCGAGTGGCAGCTGGAAGGGGATTTGGAGACAGCAGTGCAGCAAACCATTGTGGATTTGCGGCAACGCTACCGGGCAGTCAGTAGTGAGGACTTTGAACAACTGGTACTACAAGACTGGCAGGACACACCAACCGCTAAGGCTCTTGGTCCTTTTGGTGTAGTCGCTAGGGCTAAATGCATTTCTCAGCAGAATCTGGCTTTGAGTGAACCAACTGCCAGAGAAGAACCTGCCCCAGGAAACATTAGTGCAGCGCGGCAGAAATACTTGAGCAGCTGCTGATAATGGTAAAATAGAAGGATGAACTGCTTACCTACTCGATGCTCAGCTTACCCTATTGTACTCTTCACAACTTGTGCTATGCCTGACCCC
>NZ_JAAHHM010000353.1:0-1432 GCF_010692445.1 Moorena sp. SIO3E8
ATACCAATTTTAAAAAGTCGTGTCATACTTAAATGAATACCTAGGGTAAACGCATCTTGTTGGGTAACCGGGGATAGTTCTCAATAAACCCGGCCTGATTGTGCTTGTTGACAAGGCATTGTCTTGATCCCTTAGCTCATGGAGGTTTCCATGGCAGTGAATCATGGGGGAAACCCCCGCATGAAAGCCCTGGCTCCCTTTGACCGCGCTGGCTGGCTTTCCACATATAGTGTTTGTTTAATTAAAAAACACTATATATAGGATAGCTGACCATGAGATGGGTTTACCATGAATTAATACCCAAAGGCCAGAAATAAGCATGACTGGAGTAGCTAAGCTAAATGTTGTTGAATCTCCTCAGAGATTATTGAAGCTGATGAATCAGCAAAAAACTGCCGCGCGGATTTGCCAAAGTTCAAAGCCTATATCTCTGGAAAATAGGTGCTGTAGAAACCGTCAGACATTTAGCTGTTATTGTTGGTAGAACTGAAAGAACAATTCACCGTTGGTTGGAAATTTATCGCCATTCAGGAATTGAAGAACTACTTAAAGAAAAGCCGAAGACGGGCAGACCGAAAAAATTAAAAATAGAGCAGGTAGCGTTCATTACAACAAGAATTAAGAGACCAGGCTGGATTTAAGAGTTATAAAGAAGTTCGACTGTGGATATTTATTTTCTGGGAAATATGGCTAAGCTACAGTACAGTACATCGACTAGTTCATCATGAGTTAAAAGCGTTCGTTAAAAGTAGTGAGACCGAGAAATAAAAAACAACTACCCGGAGAAGTAGAAGAGTTTATAGCGACCTTTCCAGAAAAGCTTAAATTCTTGTTAAGTAATCAAAGTCATCTAAGCAATAAGTACCATAAAATTCGTTTTTGGTGTAGCGATGAAACTAGATTGGGCTTACATACAATTCAGCGCTTTGAAGTTACCGTAAGATAGTTGAGCCTTTATAGTGAGTAGGTTATGCGTAAAAGGTTCAAGTCTTTTGTAATAAGGCTCAACTATCTAAGGTTTCGTCCCAGAAGATTAACACTTAAAGGAGTCAAGCCAGTACATAGTCATCAATTGAATTTTCAAGACTTTTGGATATATGGATCAGTAGAACCAAAACAAGGACGTAGTTTCTTTTATGAGTTTTCTCACCTGGATGCTGGTTGTTTTAACAAATATTTATCTTTATTATCTCAAGAGTTTCCTGATGAAGTCCTGATTATTCTCATTGATAATGCTCCTGGTCACACTAGTCATGAAATAGAAGTTCCTGATAATAGTATTTGATTTTTTCAACCTCCTTATTGTCCCGAAGTTAATCCTAGTGAAAGATTGTGGGAAGATCTCAAACAAGATTTGGCTTGGGAATTGTTTGAATCCTTAGACTCTTTAAGAGCAAAAATAGATAAAAGTTTAAACTCTTTATCTAATGAA
>NZ_JAAHHM010000354.1:0-1422 GCF_010692445.1 Moorena sp. SIO3E8
TGCCGATATGGAGGGGGTATTTACAATGAAGGTTCACTTCGCATGATCAACTGTGCAGTGAAGCATAATGTAAATGAGTGGTTGCGAAGTTCTGCCTGGTCCGCGGGTGGGGGCATCTATTCACTAGGGAGTATATATGCAGAAAATTCGGACATCAGCTATAACTACAATATTTCCAGGACAGGCGCCGGGCCAGGGTTGACTTGCCTGCGGCGATCTTACCGCAGAACAGATGCAGGACCGGTTGCGCAACCTCCATCAGGACGGACCGCAATTGAGCCCACAGCAGGCGAGGATGTCTGGGTGATTGTCGCAGCAGTCGTTGAGCAGGAAGGAAATGAGGTTCCCGAGCTCTCCGATCTCGGCGCGGTAGATGATGCTGCGCGAGCGGCGCTCCGATGAGACCACGCCTGCGCGCTCGAGCGCTGAGAGATGAAAGGAAATCCGCGACGAGCTCGCCTCGACTTCTTTCCCGATCTCCCCCGCCGAGGCCCCCGTTTCGCCCGCCTGAACCAGATACCGGACGACCCGAAGACGCGTCTCCTGTGACAGCGCCGCGAGCATATCCAAAGCCTGGGTTTCTTTCATATCTCAATATCTCTTGAAATATTAAGATATGAGACATAGCTTTTGGGCCAGAGGCTGGAAGCAGAAGGACCCTCCCCCATGAAGATCGTCAGTTTCAAAATCTGTCCCTTCGTTCAACGCGTCACGGCTTTGCTCGAAGCAAAGAACATCGACTATGAGATCGAGTTTATCAGCTTAAGGGATAAACCGCAGTGGTTCCTGGAGATCTCGCCGAACGGCCAGGTGCCCGTGCTGATCACCGACCGGGGCCAGGCGCTGTTCGAATCCGACGCCATCGTGGAGTATCTGGAAGAAGCCTATCCGGCCCTTCAGCCGGATATCTCTCTCGAGGAGAAGGCGACCAACCGAGCCTGGAGCTATCTGGCCGCGAAGAACTACCTGGTTCAATGCGGCGCGCAGCGCAGTCCCAATCGGGAGGTTCTCAAGGAGCGTAGCGAGAAACTCGGCAAGGCCTTCGATCGGATGGAGAAGCAGCTTGGCGACACACCCTTCTTCGGTGGTGACAATCTGGGCATGGTCGACATCGCCTGGCTGACCCTGCTGCATCGCGCGGAGATCATCGAGCGGCGGTCCGGCTTCGACTTTCTCGGCAACCGCCCCAAGCTGAAGAGGTGGCAGAAGCAACTTATGGCGACCGGACTCGCCGAGCGCTCGGTTGCGCCGGATTTCGAAGAAGCCTTCGCGGACTTTTATCTTTCGGATCAGACCTTTCTCGGGCGCGGCGGAAAGGTCGAGAACGACCGTTTCAGCGCGGCTTGCGCGACCGACGCCTGCTGCTGAACGGCCAATTACGTCCGCTTCATCTCCGCGTCCTTGCGGCGGTCGCTGGCGATG
>NZ_JAAHHM010000355.1:0-1399 GCF_010692445.1 Moorena sp. SIO3E8
AACTCAGATCTTGCACCAAAAAAAGTGGCTGTGAGAAGGAACGGCTGAAGTTATTGTTATTAGGGGATTAGAGGCAGTTCTATCCCTGAGTTAGAGACAACTAATCAAATACCTTGAAAAAGCCTCTGTATCCCATAATTTAATGACACTCAATGACCCAGATTATACGGAAAAATATAAATAATCAATAGTTTAGTTATGGCTTCAATTAGAATTGATATTTTTTTTGATTACATGAGAATTGTGGTAAACTCTTTTCTAAGATTAATGGAGGATAAAGACCCTGAATAAGATTTTACCAGAAGTAGAAAAATTAATCTCAAACTTAAAACAATTAATGCCCACTAGTTATCAACAAGAAACCTTAGAATCCATTTTTGGATTAATCCTTTGTGGGCAAGGTAATTCTGTTCCGGATCATTGTCAAACCAAATCGGCAAGTGCTATTAGTCGTTTTTTAAATAATTATCAATGGTCAACCCGTTCTTTAATTCGTACCGTTCGTTCTTTAATAATCAAATTTATTCTTGATCAAAGAAAAAGAGGAAGAAAACCAACTCTACAAGTAATCCTAGATTTAACTACCCTAGAAAAGGTAGGTAATTTTACCCATCTAGGAAACTTAGTGCGAGTCTATAATCATAAGAAAGGTTTACACATTGTAGTGATGTATTTAGTCCTGGGAAATTGGCGTATTCCTTGGAGTTTCAGGATTTATAGGGGTAAGGGTACTCCCTCCCCATCCCAATTAGCACAGAAGTTATTAAATAATTTACCTAAAAAAATTACTCAAAATTTTCAAGTTTATGTACTTGGTGATACGGCTTTTGGTACAATTAAATTGATTGATAATATCCGTAAAAAATCCGGCCATGCTATTGTTGGGATTAGTAAAAATCGAACTTTAACTGATGGTCGTAAGGTCTCAGACATTAAAAAGCGTGGTCAACAAGTTTATTTGAATGGTTTAAAATTACCTGTTTTTTTGTCATGGATATGGTTAAAACGAGATGGCAAAATGATTCAACGTTTTGTGATATCAACTAAACCAATGAAGGGTAAAACTATTGCTCGATGGGGAAAACGTAGATGGCAGATTGAGGGTTTCTTTAAGACAGCTAAACATCGTTTTAGCCTACACCGCTTTGGACAAAAGACAAGACTTGGAGTCTACCGTTGGTTGATTCTGTGTTTAGTTTCTTATTTGTTGGCTTATTGGGTTTATTTACACTTAGGTAAATCGGATAATTTAGATTGGTTTTATTGTGCACAACAAGCACTTATTTTACTTTTACCGCATATTTTGCTTCTCTCTATTTTCAATCATTTAGATACACTTATGCCTTGGTTACATGAGCTTAGTTTTGATTTTTGTCTGATCAGGTGCAAGATCTGAGTT
>NZ_JAAHHM010000356.1:0-1386 GCF_010692445.1 Moorena sp. SIO3E8
GGTCAGGCATAGCACAAGTTGTGAAGAGTACAATAGGGTAAGCTGAGCATCGAGTAGGTAAGCAGTTCATCCTTCTATTTTACCATTATCAGCAGCTGCTCAAGTATTTCTGCCGCGCTGCACTAGTTATCTCTAAACATTGCTCATACCACAGTTCAGCCTGGTCATAGATACCTTGACCTTTATAGAATCTTCCTAAGCCAAAAAAGGGCAATGGTGAATCTTCATCCCTGAGCCAGTCAGTTAGTACTGTGGCAGCTTCGGCTAAATGAGGGATGGCGGGGGTAACTACTGCAATGATTTCTAGAGTTGGTCTATCAGGAATTTCTTTTGCCTTAGCCACCATTGCCTGACAAAAGCTTTGCTTGTAGCTATCAGCCTCTGGTAATTCAGCCAGCTTGGTCTGGAAAAATTCTCGAATTAGTTGATGGAGTCGATAGGTTTTCTGTTCAGTCAGTTGCAACAGATTACGATTGAGCAGAAAGCGATCGCGTATTTCCCACAACTCCGAAGCTCTTAGATTATGAGCACGTTTTCGAGATAGTCGTTGAAAACACTTCCGTATCCATGTTTTGAGACCTTGGCGAGACTCGTGTATTTGTACGCACTGCTCCACTAAGGTCCAGTCAAAGGTAGCAGCAGCAAATAAACTCAGCAGACACCCCAGGTGCTTTGCTTCTTCTGAAAGAGTTGACCAGGTCAACTCAAAGGCCGCTGCTACTCCCAACTCGGCAGTCATATCTTCTGATGGTTGTTCACACAAAGCCTGTGCTTCTAACCGCTTATCCTTCAATTGATCCTGGACTTCTGTTACTTTCAGAGTCGGATGTTCATCAAGATATCGTCCGACTAACTCCAAACCCAAAGGCAAATACCCCAACCATTCACATAACGCTTCTGCTTCGGTTAGTTCCTTGTCAATGCGCTCTTTTCCAACAAGCTGACGTAATAATTCTAATCCTGCTTCTCGGGATAGTACATCCAAGTCAATTCGTCGGTAAGAAGCCCCTGGACGCTGACGACTGGTGACCAGTACTTTGAACCGGGATTCAGCTGGAGGCAAATAAGGTTTAATTCTCTGTTTGTAGTCATTGCTGAAAGAAGCGACATCATCCAGCACGATCAATACTGTTCCTTCTGGCCAATGTCTCCAGCAGTATCTTACCTGCTCCTTGAACTCTAGTGCAGCGCGGTAGAAATGCTTGAGCAGCTGCGGATAATGGTGAAACAGAAGGATGAACCGCTGACCCACTCGATGCTCAGCTCATCCGATTACACTCTTCACAACTAGGCTATGCCTAACCCCCATCCCTTGAGGATGCAATGAGCACGGTAACAGTGAACCAGCTGAGGGCATGATGTCTTCTCAAAAAAAGGAACTAGTTC
>NZ_JAAHHM010000357.1:0-1374 GCF_010692445.1 Moorena sp. SIO3E8
GGTTAGGCATAGCCTAGTTGTGAAGAGTGTAATCGGATGAGCTGAGCATCGAGTGGGTCAGCGGTTCATCCTTCTGTTTCACCATTATCCGCAGCTGCTCAAGCATTTCTACCGCGCTGCACTAGTATGACCTTCCTGAAGGGGTGACAAGGGAGCTAGAAGGTAGACTGAATCAACCTCATGGCTCTTTGACCCCTCTGAAAAAAGGGGAGTTTATTGGATTTAGTTCTCATTAATTGAGTACCTAAAACTGACCAAAACTCCATTGCGACTATCCATAAGAGCTGATTTGTAAAGAAAATCAGCTCTTACTGCTCCCTATTCCCGACTCCCGACTCCCGACTCCCGACTCCCGACTCCCGACTCCCGACTCCCGACTCCCGACTCCCTAAAATGCCAAACACCACCAACCACTCAACAAATTCCCAGCAGTTAACGATTCTGATTATTGACGACCATCCCTTACTTCTTAAAGGAACGATTGACCTTGTCCAAGGTCGCTTTTCTGATGCTGAGATTCACTCCGCTCAAACCGCCGAAGAGGCATTAGAACAAGTCAAAGAACAGAATCCTGATATTTGGCAGTTCCTGTAATTGCTTATGAAGCTTTTTTTAAGCGGGAATTTGCACAACTTTCCTTAGAAAAATATCAGATTAGACTAATGATTTATGATCCAATACAGGAGGTAATTGTGCAATGGACACTATAGAGTATTATCGCCAGATCATTCAGTCGTTGTTGACAGCTTATGCTGAAATACCAATTGTCAATGGAACCATTGATTGCTACAAGGTGTTTGATACGAAACAAGACCATTACCAGGTAATGAATGTGGGATGGGATGGTCATCGGCGCGTCTATGGTTGTGTTTTACATTTGGATATTAAGAAGGGTCAGATTTGGATTGAACAAAATATGACCGAAATGAGAGTAGCTCTGGAACTTGTGGAACGAGGAGTTGCAAAGGAAGATATTGTGCTTGGGTTTCAAGCTCCTGAAATTCACCAATATACCGGCTATGGAGTTGTTTAATTTAATCGCACTTTCGGTTCCACTTTATGATTAAAATGTTTTTAATTTTCCGATTCCCGATTCCCTACTCCCGATTCCCGATTCCCGATTCCCTACTCCCGATTCCCGATTCCCGATTCCCGATTCCCGATTCCCGATTCCCGATTCCCTACTCCCGATTCCCGATTCCCGATTCCCGATTCCCGATTCCCTACTCCCGATTCCCGATTCCCGATTCCCGATTCCCGATGCCCGACTCCCGATTCCCGATTCCCTCGTAATAATTTCATGAATGTAAAGAGTCTAGATCTCGATGATCCGCTTACCAAGAATAACTGCGCGCACGTTGGCGCTTCAGACAT
>NZ_JAAHHM010000358.1:0-1367 GCF_010692445.1 Moorena sp. SIO3E8
ATTGGGTAAGTCAGCAGGGTTACCCCCGCTTCGTCCCCTAAGCACCGTGCGAACAAGTCTCCAAGTACACGGCGCAACTAACTCCAAAAGAACTCATTTATCACTGCCTTCTCTTTTCTTAGATTTGCGGGTTTGTACCTTTTGGCTTTTGTTCCGCTTCAAAGAGGGTTTTTTTATCCCGGCTTTCAGCATTTTCTGTATGTCGGGATTGAGGGCACCCAAGGCATGAATGGAATGGTGGCAATCTTCATGTAGATAGACTAGATTATCATACTTGTCTGTTCCACCTAGGTGTTTGGGTATAATGTGGTGTGTATGTATGCCATTTGTACCCAATAATTGATTACAAACTGGGCAGGTGTAATTCTGCCTGTTTGCTATTTTGTCCTTTCCTGCCGATAGTCTCCCTTTCGCCGTCTTTTCCATTTGTTTGATTTTCCTCTGTTCCCAGTACCCAATTAGATTGGGGTCATCAGGGCTATTCATGTATTGGACTAAGGTATGGCGTTTGATGGGAGTCCATGCCAGTTTTTGTAAATACATTTTTGAGGACTTGTCTCCAAATACCCATTTGTCATCTCTGCCAGGACAGTATTTCCCGAAGTGTTTTTCGAGTATCCAGCTTGACGACTTTTTGTATTTCCGTAATCCCCATCTCTTCAATTTCCAGAATATATGACTATCCAGGTAGCTGAAAGTTTCTTTAGCGACCACTCCGTCATGATAGTTTCCCCACCCCCTAATAACTGGGTTGAGTTTTCCTATGACTTGGGTAGGGGTTGCACTTTTCAATTTCCTGAATTCGTCCTTCAATTTATCTTTGAATTTTTGTATATTCCTTTTTGAAGGTTTGATTAGGGTCACCAATTCGGATTTGCGTGTGGTGGTTCTATATTTTCGGAAATTCCATCCGAGGAAGTCAAATCCTGCTGTGAGGTGTCTGATACTGGTTTTCTCATCTGATAGATTTAGTCCTATTTTGGTCAACCATTCTTGTAGGATTGCCTTAGCTTCATCTGCATCTTCTTTGTTCTCGGTTAATACCACAAAGTCATCAGCAAAGCGGACAAATGTTCTATTGGATATGTTAGTCCAGAATCCTCCGGATTTTCTTCTTTTGTCTTTGTCCCACCTGTATTTAATTCCCAGTTCTTCCTCCATGCCGTGTAGTGCGATATTGGCTAGTAATGGACTTATCGTCCCACCTTGTGGTGTTCCTGTCTCGGTTTTATAGAATACGTCTTTATCTATGTATCCCGATTTGAGCCACTGTTCCACTAGTTTTTTGGCTGGGAAGTTTCCAATTTTGTCCAGTAGGGGTTTGTGTGCAATATTGTCGAAGCATCCGGAGATGTCCGCGTCTAATA
>NZ_JAAHHM010000359.1:0-1353 GCF_010692445.1 Moorena sp. SIO3E8
ATATAGGGTAAGTTTTTTAGGTTGGTTACTTTTTCCCTCCAATCCCATGAAAGAAACTGTTTCCACAGCAATGCCCCCGTGCTTCGATAGATGGTGTCAGCGTTTTGACGATATCTTCCGAACTAAAGCCCAGAGAAAGGAGTTTAGAAACTATCTAGGGGGATTATTGGGAGAAAGTGAAAGAAAAAACCTATCTCAGTTAGCTCAGAACGCTGTAGATGTGTCTTACCACAGTTTAAGGCATTTTGCGGTTCGGGCTAACTGGAGTGAACAAGAGATTAACGAACGCCGGTTACAGGTGATGAATAGCTGTCGTCAGACCAAAATTCCTCATGGGTTCTCGCTAATTGTAGACGATAGTGGACATAGAAAAAGCGGTAATTTTACTGAGGGAATAGGAAGGCAATACATTGGAGAAATTGGCAAAACAGATAATGGGATAGTTCTCGTAACCACTCATCTGTATGATGGTCGAAAAAGCCTGCCGTTAGATGTTGAGTTATATCAACACTCAAACTCATTGCCTGTTCGCGTAGCGTGGCCTTTTGGCCAAGGAAAGAAAGACCCAGAATTCCTCAAAAAACCGGAGTTAGCCTTAAACTTAATTGACCGGACATTAAAGAGAGGATATTATCCAAAAATTGTCTTAATTGATGCCGGTTATGGTAACAATAGCTCTTTTCTATTGGAGCTGGAAAATCGTCAATTAAAGTATTTAGGAGGAATCGCGAAAAATCGAAAAGTTGCGGTCAACATAACGAAGGATTGTCAAGAAATTGTTAGGGTGGATGAGTTAGCGCAAAGTTTACCCAGTGAAGCATTCAGGGAGGTTAAGTTAGAACTGAACAAGCCAAAAACCTTGTGGGTAGCGATCATAGAAGTCGAAATATCAAGTTTGAGTGGAAAAAGAAGTTTGGCCATCGTCATGAATCAGCCAACCTTTAATGAAGCCACAAATATTGACTATTTTTTGACAAATTTAGAAGCATCAGTTGTGACTCCAGAATGGGTGGTTGAGACTTATGCTCAAAGAAATTGGGTGGAAGTGTTTTATCGAGAAGCCAAGGGTTGGTTAGGGCTATCTGAATATCAAGTTCGGCACAAACGCAGCCTAATGAGACATTTTATATTGGTTATGTGTGCCTATACTTTTATTGTTTGGCATCAACTTACTGGGGGATTGCGAAGGCGATGGGCTAACAAACCGTTAAAGACATTTACTGAGACTTTAGAAGCTTTTCGTAGTGCCATGTCTTGCCGTTTTGTCCGTTGGCTCCAGGAAAATCCGGACGTATTTGTCAATTATAAAGCTAGTTTGGGCTATATTTGGGCTTGAATTTTGCTAAAGTCCCA
>NZ_JAAHHM010000036.1:0-62518 GCF_010692445.1 Moorena sp. SIO3E8
TAATACCATAAAGTTCCTGAGTCAGGCTGTGTCCTTAGCAGTCAGGCAGCGTTCTCACGAATTGTCTCTGATTCCGCTTTTGAAGTGAGTGGGGTGACTTTGTCAATCTCTACACCTGAATGCTTACGACATTTCCAGCAGTAGAGTATCCTAATTTAGACTTTAAACTTATGGATGCTACAGCGATTAACCTAAACCATAGCTTTGATGTTATCTTTTCTAATGCTGTCTTACATTGGATCACTGACCATGGGTCAGTTTTAAAAGGCATTCGTAATCACCTGAAACCTCACGGAAAATTACTGTTTCAGATGGGAGGTAAGGGTAATGCTAGGGAATTACTGCTGATCATAGATGAAATTATTACTGCTCCAGACTGGAAAGAGTATTTTATAGACTTTAACTTTCCTTATTCATTTTATGGCATTGAAGACTATCAAAGATGGTTACCGGAAAATGGATTTAAAGCTCAACGTTTGCAGTTAATTCCTAAGGATATGCAGCATCAAGGCAAAGAAGGATTGAAAGGGTGGTTAAGAACAACCTGGTTTCCGTATACCAATAGAATTCCTCAGGAATTGAGAGAAACATTTTTGAATACTGTTGTGGATAGGTACATCCAGCGCTATCCAATAGATAGTCAAGGCTTGACTCATGTCAAAATGCTTCGCTTGGAAGTTGAGGCTTATGCTATCGAGAGGTAAGCTATCAGCTTAAGCGCTACGCGCACGCTACGCGAACAGCTATCAGTTATAAGCTGTCAGTTATCAGTTATCAGTTATTAGCTATCAGCTGTAAGCTATTAGTTATTAGCTATTAGTTATTAGCTTATGGGTTAGGTCACAGGCTGGAAGCCTGTGCCACTTTGAGGTGCTTTTGAATAAAATAAGCTGAGCACTGACCACTGACCACTGACTACTGACTACTGACCACTGACAGCTGACCGCTTACTGGTATTGAAAATTTTCTGCATAATCCTTGGTAGTTCGCCCGATAAGTCTATAGATACTTAGAAATCAGCTATTAGCACTCAGCATTCAGCAGGTAGTGCCTTAGCTGAATGCTTACCTTGTCAACCTTTAGAATCGGGTGTTAATCGATGTCACAGAAAAAGGATACCGTTACTGGTGATCAGCCGAAACAAATTATTTTTGAGACTTACCGATATCAGTCCGAATACTACCATAACCGTCACCCAATCTCCGTCAACCGTCAAGCCTCAACCATTAACCGTCAAGGCTCAACCATTAACCGTCACCCAATCTCCGTCAAGCGTGAAGAGCAAACCATTAACCGTCAACCATATATAGGTGATCCTAATGTGTTTTGGTTTTCAGAAATGGGCAGTGAGTGGAGTGCGACGATTAGAGAGGCGTGCTGGGAAACCATTAAGGAACCCATTGAAGAACAAGAGGATTTATCTGAGGATAAGAAAGGTGTTTCTACAATTGTATCAGCTTTGGCTTTATTGGGGATGATTGCTCTGGCTCTTATTTAAATAATTGCTATAATTTATAAACTTGTCGTCCAAGCGCTAATTGTTCTCCTTAAGGGATTTTTTCATCTTATTTAGACGCTTGGTAACTTGTGTATATTCCTTAGTGATGGGATGATTTTCTGGCAGACTTTCGATCTCGAAGTTATATTCCAGCATTAGCTCAATTTCTTCCAGCTTTGTAATTGCCTTCTCAACTCCTCCACTGGATTTTCCAGCTAAGTCTTCAGCATAGAAACGTGTTAGTTCACTAAATTGAATATAAAACTTTGGATCTTGTTTATATTTGTTTTTATTTTGCTCAAATAGATTGAGTACTTCTCTTGCTTTTTTAGAATCTTTGTTTGCTCTCAGTTGATCAATTGCCGAGAAAGCTTTAGCTTCAAGTTCCTCCCATTCAGTGCTACTTGGAGTAGTGTCAGGAGGGGGATTATCTGAATTAGATTGATTATCTGAATCAAATAGATTATTTATCAATGGAATAGCAACAGCCGCTAATAGCACCAAACCGAATATAACTCCAATCACCCATCTTGAAATCTCAGTTCGATTCCTTTCTTGTGAAGGCTCTAGTAAGTTTAGCCAGTCTGAGATTGAATGAGATCTTCGCTTTGGATTTAATTCCATCCCTTTGAGAATTGCTCTTCTCAAAGCTAGGTTACTGACGAATTTTTCGGTATCTTGTTTTTGAGGGTCTCTTTTATATATTTTGATTTCACTTTCCCTGTCTCTGCTGCTAACTGGTTTCTGTCCGGTTAACAAAAAATAGAAAGTGGCAGATAAGGCATAGATATCAACTCGTGGGCCTGCTCTAAGGCGGCGTTGTTGTTGCTCGGGTGGAGCATAATATTCAGACCATTGTTGTGTTAGCTCTATTGTCCGGTCGGGAACAAATTCCCGGGCGATGCCAAAATCAATCAGTATTGCTTCTTCGGTTCCATGTCTCACCATAATATTACGATGATTGACATCTCTATGAATCAAATTCACCTCATGCATTGCTGCTAATGCATCGGCAACTTGTTTAATATAGTTGATGGCTTGTTCCTCTGGAAGTCCACTCTCTGGTTGAGTAAGTGTCTCTAAGGTCTTTCCCTCGATATATTCCATCACCAGGCAAGGACGGTTTATGGTCTGGTCATAGAAGTACTCTATGAATTTAACAATATGCTTATGGTTAAATTGCTTGAGTCGCTTCGCTTCATCTTTAAATTTTTGTTCTCTTTCGCTTCGTTGATTATCGGGTAATTCATCTTTGCCAATTTTTATCGCAACAATCTCTTCCTGACCATCGTGTAACTGACGAGTGGCTTGGTAAGTCGTTCCAAAGGTCCCCGTTCCTAATTCACCTTGGATGATATAGTCGCCATCTTTCAGAGAATATCCTGGTTCTAAGCTTGTCATTTGGTGTTTTTTATTTAATTGTTTTTGCTAATCTTTTGCAAATCCTCTAGTTTTTCCCATAACCTATCGATTTGGTCTTGGTAAACATCTTGAACTTTGTCTTCAAAGGTGGATTTGTCCAAACCCTCTCTTTCTTCATCTACGGATACTCTGATCCCACCAGGCATGACGTGAGCAAGTACATACAAAATAATTCTACTGGATAGTAAAATAAAAATAATAACAACAACAGCACCTAATAATTGCACAATCAGTTGACTGGGGCCACCTCCGCGCAAAAACCCTGGAGCAGGTCCATCTCCAAGAGCGTAAGCCCAGGCCAAACCTTTGTTTGCTTCTATAGTGTTTGGTCCGATGCTAAACAATCCCACCGCTAGGGTTCCCCATAATCCACAACCAAAGTGAACCGGAATAGCACCAACTGGGTCATCAATTTCCCACCAATCTAATAATCGCTCAGTAACAAGAGGCACCAGGATTCCTCCCCCGATAGACCCAATCACTACTGCGTCTAATAAACTAACGTAAGCGCAGGGTGCGGTGATGCTAACTAATCCCCCCAAAATGCCATTGATGATAAAGGCAAGACTGGGTTGACCGTATCTGACAAAGCAAAAGATAATCGAGCTAATTGCACCAGCTGCGGCTGCTAAAGTAGTGGTTAAAACAATGTGAGGAATGGCGGGGGAAGTGGCCTCTAAGGTAGAGCCAGCATTAAACCCAAACCAACCTAGCCAGAGAATCAGACATCCCAAGGTGGCAAGGGTGGTATTATGCCCGTTTAAGGGTTCAATTTTCTTGTTAAACTTAGTTTTTTGTCGTGGCTCAAGTTTATCGAACTCTGATGGCTCAATGTCACGATATTTATCAGCCCGTGCCCCCAGGACGATGGTTCCCATCAAGCCAGCAGCTCCTCCCACGGTGTGGACTACCGTTGAACCGGCAAAATCCCAAAATGCTAATTTCTCAGAATCTCGGAGACTGATCTCGGTTAGCCATCCAGACTCCGACCACGCCCAATGTCCGGTGATGGGATACAAAAATCCCACTAGCAAGAAACTGAAGATTAGAAAGCTCAAAAATCTCATGCGCTCGGCCACCGCTCCAGAAACAATGGTTGCTGCGGTGCCAGCAAACATTAATTGAAAGAAAAACTTAGCTTCCCTCATAGCCAGAGAGTCAGAACCACCGGGGTTAAAAATGTCCTGGCCACTAAAAAAGAACCCTTCAGTCCCAATCCAGGGATTGTTACCACCAAACATTAATCCAGCTCCGCAAAGCCAGAAGGCTACTGTGGCGATACTGAACACTACTAGGTTCTTTGCCAAAATATTGATCGCATTTTGCTTGCGACAAAAACCGGTTTCCAATAAGCAGAATCCCGCATTCATAAAAAATACGAAACATCCTGCTATCACCAACCAGATCGTGTCCAGGACGCCCTTCAGTTCAGGGTCTATTGAGGCAGTCTGTTGAGCCACTGCCCCATGACTCCACACCAGCACAAGCATCACAGCTAGTGATATACCAAGGTAGACGCATCTTCTTTTGAAATGCCTACTGGATATTAAATTCATAGGATAGGTAGATTTGCTGATTAAGTTTTGCTGATTAATTTTCAAATAAAAAAAATATTTGTCTTGATGCAATAGGGAGTACTGGAAACCCCCTGATTAAGGAGCTCCATCGCTTTTGAGTAAGGCTTCTAGAATTTAGATGCGTTTGCCCTGAGTGATATAACTAATATAGTTAGAGAATAATTTAGACCTTAACAACCATCTTTTGTGGCTGTTGGGTTGCTTTAGCTTAATGATGCAACTGCTTGATTTCCTTAGAGTCTAAGATAATCCTCCAGCTAGATCAGCTTAGTTTAAGACAATATAAGTTAACTTAAAATCATCTCTAAATCATCAGGTGCCCTGGGAGTATATCACTTATAGCATTTCTCAATTGCTTGAGGTACTTTCGTTCTGGGTTAATGGGAGCAGAGACTTCGGAACAGATAGTAGGGATACATCCCTCTCCTGAGAGTTTCACCCATTGGCCGACTTCATCAAGACACTGACTGCCCCTCATAAGTACGATAAAATCTATATATAGTTGATTTGTTATTCAACTCTGACCTGCTCCTGGTTCCCTCCACGACCCATCGCTTTTTGACCACGAGAAATTCCCAGGGATTCTGATGGCTAGAGCACCAGCTCCAGAATCCCACCCAAGGTACCCATCCCCCAATCTAGAAGGGAGTAACAGCTGCAATGGCCATCCACCAAATTATGGGGCGGCTGCGCAGGGGCAGGATAACATTTTTCTTATAGCATATAATAACAATATGCAATACAACACGCAATCATGTATTTACAAGTTCAAATAAGGCAGAAGTGCTAAAACCAATCTCACTCCCGTTGTTGGTCATGGGAAACCACGGCAGTTGCTCATGGTGGCAATGCCCTTTGGCAACGTTAGTTACCTACTCCCTACTCCCTACTCCCTAAAACCTAGGACGAAATTACCTCTCTCCATTAAGACCTGCTATATACTGCAAATAGAATCAGGACTTTTAAGAAAAAAGGATACAGGTGATTGGCTTATTAAACAAGTGTCTAAGCAAGACTTGGTTTCGTGTAGTGGTTGCTCTCATTATTGCTTACTTGGTTCTAGTGGTATTAAGTCTATTGCAGCAAAAGACAACTCAAACCGAACAAGTTTGCTCATCTAAAGACTCAGTTTTGTCTTGTTTGGCAAAGCAACTATTATTCGTCTGTACAGTAGACAATCTTGAAGGTTTCGCTCTTTTATTTGGAGCATCTTTTTACATACTAGAAAGTCCAGAACGCAGAAACAGGATAATCTATGAGGCATGGCAAATTGTTGATAATGCCGCAGGAACGGGAGTCTCTACTAGCTATGCCAGAGTAGAAGCCCTTGAGGTTTTGAACAAGTATGGTGTTTCCATGAGGGGGCTGGATGCCCCAAAAGCCGATTTGACTGACATTGACCTGGCGAATGCTATACTCAATAAAGCTACTCTCAATGACGCTGAACTTAGTGGAGCTAACCTTACTGGAGCTGATCTCACTAAAGCCAACCTTGCTGGAGCTAACCTCAGAGTAGCTAACCTTGCTAAAGCATTACTGATGGAAGCGAACCTCAGTAAAACTGACCTGAGTATAGCTGACCTGAGATCAGCTATACTCAGTCGTGCGAACCTCAGTGGTGCGAACCTCAGTGGTGCAGACCTCAGTGGTGCGGACCTCACTAGTGCGGACCTTAAAGGCATCTTGTGGGATCGACAGACGAAGTGGAAAAATGCCAGAGGTTTGGACCAAGCCGAGAATATGCCTGATGCGTTGCGACAAAAGCTTGGTCTGGGATAGGAAATAGGGAAAGAGAGGGGAGTGTGGGAAGTATGTGGCCAGATAGGGTAATTATGTGGAGATGATGTTACAAGCCCAGTAAAAATTTCAGTGCAATCGCTTCCAGTTTCACTCCAGTCAAAATCATATCCAGTCCCAGAGCCACCTGCATCACCCCAAACACAAAACCAAGCACTCTTAGAGTCACGGGTTTGATGAGATTCAAAAGGGGATGGGCGACCAACATCACTCCTAAGTTGAGTACCATAACCACAAATAATAGCAAAAACATAGAACCCGGAGCAATTGCCATCCGTCCAAACATGGCGCTCATAGTCACCACAACAGCAATGCCATAGGGAGTTAAAATATTGGGAAAAACTAAAGGATTAATCGTTAATTTCAGAGAAGGATTTACCGGGTAGTTATCCTTAGTTGTGGGGGGATTATACTGAGCTAATACTGTTCGCAGAGCCACTAAAAAAAGGATAATACCTGTTGCGATTAGCATGGCTGAGATATCAATTTGCCAGGCTTTCAGAACATTTTGGCAAAGTAGTGCTACTGCAAAAATAACTAAGGTAGATATGCCAAAACCCCGTAAGGCAAGCTGGCGACGCAAGGCCGGATCCGCATTAGCTGTCAGCTTCACAAAAGGTACAATTAGCTTGAGCGGACCGACGGTAAGTAAAAAGATAATCAGGATATTTAATAGTCCAAATCCCTCAAAAAGTTGCTCAAACAACACCTGAGTTTTAGCATCAATCTCAGCCTTGACCGGTATGGCAATTTGATTGCTCGATGATTCGAGAGCTTGGGCTGAGATTATCGCTGTTTGCCCAGTAAAATCCTTTGCCAGTAAGGGAGATGGCGGTGTAGGGATGGTTGCTGTGGCACTGTTAAGTGCTAACATCGAGGCAAAATAAGCCGATGCGATCGCTATCCCTAGAATTCTCAACAACCTACCCATCTCTCCATCTCCCCACTTTTACAAGATTTTCTAGCGCAACTTCATATTGCTAAACAGCTTTGCCACTGGTTCCGGAAGATTAGGTAGATTGGGTAAGTCGGGAGTCTCGGACATGGCAAGGCCCGTGAGGTTGTTATCCTTGATCAGCCTTGGAATTTCGTCGAGAGCAAAAACCATGCCCCAGTCCCGCTCTGCGTTTGCCACACCTTTGCGATCGCCCCCCTTCAAGGAGTCAACGAATCCCTCAAAGGTTTCCTGACCTGACAGCTCAATGTAATGAGCTGGTGTATCGGTGGAGTTCCAGAAAGCATGGACAATGCCCCGTGGCTTTTGGACATAGCTTCCCGCAGGAGCTGTAAACCTTAGTCCATCTGCACCCCCAATCTCGAAGACAAGTTCACTCGATATCACGTAGACCAGTTGATCGCAAAACTTATGGCTGTGGGGTGACAGCAAGTGACCGGGATTGATCACACCCTGCATCACTGAGAAATCACCACCCATGTGTCTGGATCGAGCCATGATAATCATGTCCGTGGCTGTCCTTTCTCCTTCACCAGGTTTCTTGAGGAGATCCTGGGCATCAAATCGATCGTTTACATTATATTCACTCATTGTTCTACTCCTTTAATCTTGCTTTGCTGAAAAATTCCTTGAGTAAATTTAAAGGTGCAACCCTGTCATCAAATGCCTTAAAAATGGCAAACCGATAATGCAGCTCATGGGGCACTATAATGGTTTTGAAGCTATCAGCTATCAGCTATCAGCTATCAGCTATCAGCTATCAGCTATCAGCTAATGCGCACGCTGCGCGAACAGCTTTTGAATGAAAGAGCTAAGCATTCGTTTAATCTCAGTTCTCTGGCCTTTTGGCCTTTTGGCCACGCTACGCGAACGGACACGCTAAGCGAACGCCCAAGCTAGGAATTAATAGTCTTTGGCTTTGAGTCCGTTGAACTTGTCAGCCGAATAGCTTGTTTTAAGCTGACGGCTGAGAGCTGAGAGCTGTTCGCGTAGCGTGCGCGTAGCGCATAAGCTGACGAGCTTTCTATAACCAAAGTGCCACGTTTGGCAGAGGTGTGATAAGGACAATGGGCGCACCAAAACGGACATTTCACGACAGATTGCACAAACCCGAAATGCTAGCTAGCGTGGTGGCGAGTACCGTAGCTTATGCAGTGGCACGGGGAGTAGACATGGAACAGATCACTGCCGCCACAGGACTAACCCGTACCGATCTGCTCGATCCCGATGCCCATCTGTCTCAACATCTGGTACCAACGGTATGGCGCTTACTGACCAAGGCTTACCCAGGGGAAGCGATCGCACTCCACATGGCCAGTGCTACTCCCTTCTCATACTTTGGAACACTAGCCTATGGAGCTAGATATGCTGAAAATCTCAGACAAGCGTTGCAGAACTTAGTCCGCTATCGGTCTGTGCTATCGGATCAACTGCACATCGCCCTGATTGAGTCCTCTTCAGAGGGGATTTTACACATGCATCATCCCATGGATGCCGAAGATGGGGGTTGCGCTGCTGAAGTGGGACTAGCTTTGGGCTTGCGCTATATGCGGGAAATTTTAGGAGCAGATGATATCCTTCTGCGCGTGGACTTTACTCACCTGCCCTTCGGACCAATCCAGGTTTATGAAGAGTTCTTTGGTAGCCCAGTATGCTTTCAACAATCCCACAATGCCCTTGTGTTTCGTCAAGGGGCCCTAGACCTACCCACCAAACAGCCTGATCCGGATCTGTTTCGTTATATCCAGAGCCATCTAGACCTGGTGCGAGAACGGTTAGCAGGTTCTAGTAATTCTCCGGAACTATCTAGGGTCCGTGATGCGATCGCTCACAATGCTGAACGTTCTGAATATGGTGCAGAAGCCCTAGCACGACAGATGAACATGAGTCTTCGTGCTTTGCAACGCTTGACCCAAGACCATGGTATCACCGTTCGGCAACTGTTAGACGAAACTCGTCAAGCAAACGCACAACAATTCCTCAGTGACGCCAGACTCAGTATCGAAGCCATATCTTGTTTGCTGGGTTACTCAGAAGATCGTGCATTCCGCAGAGCCTTCAAGCGTTGGACCGGGCACACCCCTGCCGAGTTCCGGCGGAATGTTGGATAAGTATTTTAGTATACCCAATTAAGCGGTTATCAATTTAAGTCTGAACTAACCTGTAACGTGTAACTTTCCGTTTTTATGCCTTGATCACCACCAACAACTTAACAACAATGGTAGAAACAATCCAAGCTAAAGACGTCACCCTCAAGCAATTAAAGACCCTAGTCAATCTTCAGCTAGTTAACGATAACCAATTCTTTCACGAGTGGCAAGACAACTTACCAGAAATCAGCGAATTACAACAGCAATTACTAGATGACGTTAAAGCTGGTTATTTTAATTTACTCTATTACCCACCCTTACTAGAAAAAACCGTTAATCTTGCCATCCTATCCCCCCTGCTATTTATCGGAAAATTTTATCTGGAACCCTTTCACATCAAAGCCGAAAAAACCGTAGATATTTCTGTTGATGACCACGGCATTATTGTCAAAGGAAGCATTGATACCCTAGTCTTACATAACGAATTTTGGATGACGATTATCGAATCCAAACAGGCTAGCTTCTCCATAGAAGCTGGACTACCCCAAATTCTGGCCTACATGTTAGCTAATCCCAACCCAGATCAACCAAGCTATGGCATGATTACCACTGGTGGTACCTTCATTTTCATCAAACTAGTTAAGAGTGAAAAGCCCAGATATGGGACATCTGCTGAATTTTCACTGCGCAATCCCGGAAATGATTTGTATCAGGTGCTTCGGATTCTTAAAAAACTGAGTCACATAGACATCTAGTTCTGAAGGGGTAACCAGCAGATTAAAATACTTAATAGCAATCCGTGTAGGAATTGTGATAATTTTTGATGCCATATTCCCAGGGAGTGCGCGTTCACGCTTAGCTTTGAAAAAGCGCGGGGTCGCACCGCTCCCTACTCCCTACTCCCTACTCCCTACTCCCTACTCCCTTTACTATATGTGTTATGACTTACGACAGTACCCTGAAGTATTTAGTGGAACAATATCCCCAAGCCTTTACCCGTTGGTTGTGGAACCAGGAACCACCAGAAGATATAGAAATTCTCAACACCGAATTAAGTACAGAACCAATTCGGGCAGATGCCTTGTTTTTTGTGCGGGTTGCTGATGCGATTTTGCATTTGGAATTTCAAACCTTACCCCAATCTGAACCTCCCTTACCCCTGCGGATGCTGGATTATTGGGTGAGGTTGTATCGCCAGTATCGCTGTAAGATTAACCAGGTAATAATTTTTCTGAAACCAACCCGATTAGCGGGAGTATTTGTGAATCAATTTACCGAGCCGAACCTATCCTTCCACTACCGAGTGATTCGGATTTGGGAATGTGATCCACAACCGTTACTGACAACCCCGGGGTTACTACCCTTGGCAGTATTAGCACAAGCTGAAGTCCCAGAAACATTACTCTCCCAGGTAGCAGCCAAAATCGATATGATTGAAGATACACAAGAGCAGCGTAACCTATCTGCTTGCGTGCAACTCTTGGCTGGGGTGAAATTTGATGAGCAGTTAATTCAAGCTTATTTTCGGGAGGATATCATGCAAGAGTCGGTGGTTTATCAACGCATTATTCGTCAAGGATTAGAACAAGGATTAGAACAAGGATTAAAACAAGGATTAGAACAAGGATTAGAACAAGGATTAGAACAAGGATTAAAACAAGGATTAAAACAAGGATTAGAACAAGGATTAGGACAAGGATTAGAACAAGGATTAGAACAAGGATTAGAACAAGGATTAGAACAAGGAAAGCGCAATGAGCTTAATTTAATTATCCGTCTACTTAACCGTCGCCTAGGTCAGCTCAATCCCCAATTACAGCATCAAATTGAGCAATTATCCTTTTCCCAGTTGGAGGATTTAGGGGAAGCATTGTTAGATTTTGAAACCGAGGTGGATTTGACCAATTGGTTGAACCAGTTCAGGGATAGGTAATATGTAAGCTATCAGCTATCAGCTATCAGCTATCAGCTATCAGCTATCAGCTATCAGCTATCAGCTATCAGCTTTTGAATAAGCGATGCAGCGCGGTCTTGGGGAGGCAGCGCGGTCTTGGGGAGGCAGCGCCGCCAAAGGGGGTTTCCCCCATGAGCGACTGCCGTGGTCTCCCCCATCAGCGACTGCCGTGGTTCCCCCCATCAGCGCTTTGCATCAAGACAACAGTTCAGCATTCGTTTAATCTGAGTTATGTCAAAGCGTCGAAAGCTTTGCCACAAAGCTGTTTGCGTAGCGTGAGCCTTTAGCTGACGGCTGACGGCTGACGGCTGACGGCTGACGGCTGAAAACTGATAGCTTACCTGCTATCTATGGAGAATAGGGGATTCGAACCCCTGACCTCTGCGGTGCGATCGCAGCGCTCTACCAACTGAGCCAATTCCCCCTAGTACTTTTGTTTATTGTGTTTATTCTAGCACCGGGACTGATATCCCTGTGCCCTTGTATGGTCTAGATTTCTGCTACTGGCTGAGGTGATACCCCAGAATAGACCTGCTGCACCCGTTCTAATTCCAGCTGATTCAAATAATCCACAGTCCAGTTAGCGTGACGCTGTAGCATATGAAGGGGATAAGTACTAGCCACTCCTACCACTGGCATGCCAGCTCGCTTCGCCGCCTCAATTCCAGCCAAAGAATCTTCTATCACTAGACATTCCCCAGGTTTTAAGTTCAGGTTACCATAAACTTGATTGAGCCGCTCTACCGCTAGCAGATAGCCATCCGGTTCCGGTTTACTAGTAGTAATATCATCACCAGCAACAATCAAACTAAAATAGTGAGCTAAACCAGCGCGATTGAGCACCACTTCTGCTTCATTCCGCAGTGCTCCAGTTACCAGAGCCATCGGTATCTGAGCACCCTTGATCTGAACCATTAAATCCTCCACACCAGGATAAATGGGCAACGTTTCTATACTTTCTAGCTGACGTTGATAGGCAGCAGCTTTGCGGCTGATTAGCTGGTTTAAGTAATCCTCCGTAACCACCCGACCCCGACGCTTAAGTAACTCTCGCAGACAAGAGCGATCGCCTCTGCCTGTACAAACCTGTCGAAACTCTTCGGAATCCGGACGCAAATTTTCCCCAATAATAATTTCCTCAATTAGTTTTTCGTGAATCGGCTCATCATTGATTATTACTCCGTTAAAATCAAACAGAACTGCTTTCAAACTCATAAGTACCTAGAGATAAATTCTGTTACTATTGTTTATAAGCATAAAAAAAATAACGTTAATCAACCCTTTTTTGTTCCCCGTTACCCCTTGCCTATTCCCTTATTTTAACATTCAACGTTACTAATCTTAACAGTCAAGGTTAATTGTGTCCAAGTGCTTACTTGAGGTCAGCTATCAGCTATCAGCTATCAGCTATCAGCTTATGGGTTATAGGCACTGAAGTATAGTTTAGGACATAGTATTTTGGTTTAAAGGGAGCAGGGAGCAGGGAGCAGGGAGCAGGGAGCAGGGAGCAGGGAGCAGGGAGCAGGGAAAATAAATATGTCCTAAGCTTTGCTTCGACTGCTATACCTCACAGGCTAGAAGCCTGTGCGACGCTACTTGACTTTTGAATAAAACAGGTAACCATTCATTTATCTGAGTTAAGTCTGCTGAGCGCTGAGCGCTGACCGCTGAATGCTTACTACTTGAGAAAGGCACTATACCGCTGGAACCGGCAGCCCTTGTGACGCAATATCATCTGGAAAATTCCTCTGAGATTGAGATTCCCAAACAGCTGATTTCCCTACTGACAAAGGTTTTATACCCTGAGTTATTTGATGCAGCCACCACCATTGGGTAGTGCGCACTGCTTCAAAACTAGCTGCCCCCATCCAAGCATCAATACTACCGTTAGCGTAAGCCTTGATATAGGGTTCTTCAAAAACTTCTGTTAGCCAATTCGCCTCCCGGATCGTAGTCTGATTCCCGTCTAGAATCAAGACTTGTCCTCCCCCTTGCAGCAGTCGAAAGGATTCATGCAAGATCGACTGAGTTACCTTAGGTGGAGTTTCGTGAAACAACAGTGATGCAGTAACTAGATCAAAAGACTGATCAGCTAAACCGGTCTGTTCAGCCATACCATGAAGCCACTGAATATCCACATTAGCCTTCTTAGCTTTATACTCAGCCATGACCAGCATATAAGGTGACAAGTCAAGACCAATGACCTCGGCATCAGGAAACCTCTGCTTTAACATCAAGGTTGTGGAACCGGTGCCACAGCCCAAATCCAGAATTCGTCGTGGCTTCCCTACTATAGTATCAATCAACCCCTGACGGACCCAGGCTTCATTAGGGGGCAATGCATATTGGGTAATTGGGTCATAGGTTGTGGCTGCACTTCCATTCAAGTAGCCCCCTTCAATACCATGGAAATTCTGAGTGCTGTAATAGTCAGGATAGATTAGGTCAGGGTTACGGAAGCGATGCTCGATACGAGCCGCTACGCGAACGCACTCAGCTTCCCAATTCATAGTTTCGTCAAACTGCTGCAGCTTTTCAAAATCAATCAAGCTACCGATGATCGGGGATAAGAAACGGTCCCAAAGTGTATCTTGATTAACGGCCATAGTTATACCTGGAGATATCAAACCAACTCCTAACGCAGTATACCTTGAGGCTGATTAATCTAGCACCACACTCCTTACCGTGACCCTTTAACATTCCGAGCAAACTGCTCCCGACCCTCTTGCAGATTAGCAGGAATACCATTAGGGTAAGTTTTAGCAATCAGACTCTGGAGTTGTTCAATCCGATTACTAGGGTTAGGGTCACTCAACAAATAGAACTCAAAGGGATAAGGTGAACCAGAGGCTGCCGACTTTTTGACAATCCGCTCTCCCACTTGAGAAATATATCCTTGAAGGGCTTTATCTTGGTAAAGACCACCGTGTTGAGCGGCCATTTCCGTGCTTGTAACCCAATCACCACTTCCTGACGGGGGGAAAGTTGGATGCGCTGCTTTTCCCCAGTTACTGGGTTTTCAGAGACACTGGTAAAGTAGCTGATCAACCCAAACAAGCCGACTATGAATGCAATTCCTAAACGAAGGATTAGTCTACGCACCGATTATCTCCCAAATTTATCCATAGCAAAATACTATAAGACTATTGTTATGGAAGATATGATTAATGATTAGAACCGTTATGATTAGAGCTATCATTTAACAAGTATTACCCTATATTGACCAATCTGTATTAGTCCTGAAAACTTACATAGGTGCCCTTGACCCATTAAGAATTAAATTCGCCACGGGTCGCACCTCTTGTTTGGCCTAGAAACCATTAAGCTATGACCCACCATATTTTAGTTGTCGAAGATGAAACCAAACTAGCCCAGTTTATTGAACTGGAACTGAAGTACGAAGGTTATCAGGTTAGTGTTGCCTACGATGGCTTAGCTGGTTTGGGAGAAGCGCGGGAATCTAATCCAGATTTAGTAATACTCGACTGGATGCTACCGGGGATATCAGGACCAGAAATTTGCCGACGCCTGCGCAGTACTGGTAATCAGGTGCCGATTATCTTATTAACCGCTAAAGATGAAGTAAGCGATCGCGTTAGTGGTTTAGATGCTGGTGCTGATGACTACGTAGTCAAACCCTTCAGCGTAGAGGAATTATTAGCCAGAGTCCGAGCTCATCTGCGACGCAATCAAACCGAAGACCCCAACATCCTCCAATTTGCCGACTTAAGTTTAAACCATAGCACCCGTGAAGTCTATCGAGGTCAGCGATTAATTGAACTGACTGTCAAAGAATTTGATCTACTCGAATATCTTCTTGCCCATCCCCGACAAGTCCTCACCCGAGAGCAAATCCTGGAAAGAGTCTGGGGTTATGACTTTATGGGTGACTCTAATATCATAGAAGTTTACATTCGCTACTTGCGCCTGAAGCTAGAAGCCAACAACGAAAACCGTCTAGTCCAAACCGTGCGCGGTGTTGGCTACGTCTTGCGAGATTAGTCCTGAGTGCTTCAGTCGGGAGTGGGTCAGTCCACCCCGTCCATCCCAACTCCCGATTCCCGACTCCCGACTCCCGACTCCCGACTCCCTAAAAGCATGGAAAACTGCTATACCTAATAGCCAAAACTCATATGGATGCGGGGATGGAGTTTTGCCCTTACTAACTTACCCCCTTGGAGATGTTCTTCCACAATTACCGGCACATCTTGTGGTTTGACTCGGCAATACCAAGTCTCCTCTGGAACAATCCGCACCGTTGGACCAGAACTACACTGTCCCTGGCAAGTTGTACCAATTACGCTAAACTCAGAAACCTCAGCTTGCTCAAAGGCAGCCAGCACCTCAGCTGAACCGGCTGCTAAACAAGACTTATGTTGGCAGACTAAAACACAAGGCTTTTCGGTTTTGGCACTGTGTTGAGTAAAATCTGTTTCCACGTTGGGTTCAGTTAATATTAAGAATTATTACTACCTTCATCATAACCATTGACTTTTATGCATAGTTGAATGTCATTATCCCGTAGGATGCTAAATAACTGTTTTCAGTCCTGAGTTGGTTTTGAGGAAGCACAGTCTCCTGTTATGCACAAATGACCAATGAATAATTACCAATAACTCATTGCTCAACCATCCAATTCAATCGGACAGCAGCTTAACATTAGAATCAAGAGCACACTTTGAACCCAATTGTCCCTGAATCCGTCATGAATGCAAAACTCTTAAACAATCGCTACCGTGTCCTTGAGACTCTAGGTTCGGGTGGGTTCGGTGACACCTTTCTCGCCGAAGATATCCATATGCCCTCAAGACGGCGGTGTGTGATTAAGCAACTTAAGGCATTGGCTCATAATTCTAAAGCTTACAAGCTCGTCCAAGAGCGATTCCAACGAGAAGCAGCTGTTTTAGAAGCCTTAGGGGAAGCACATGACCAGATTCCGAGACTTTATGCCTATTTCTCTGAAGCCGAAAAGTTTTACCTGGTTCAAGAGTGGATTCGAGGAAATACCTTTACAACACTGGTCAGACAGGGAAAAAAATTTACTGAGATTGAAGTTAGGGAACTCCTAATTAGTTTGTTAAAAGTTCTAGAGTATGTCCACTCTCGCCGTATCATTCATCGGGACATAAAGCCAGATAACATCATTATCCGCCAACGAGATGGAGTACCAGTTCTAATTGATTTTGGTGCAGTCAAAGAAGCAATGAGTACCGTAGTCACTAACTCTGGCACCCCCCACCCAGCATCAATTATAATTGGCACTCCTGGCTATATGTCTTCGGAACAGTCAGCAGGACACCCAACCTATAGCAGTGATCTCTACAGTTTGGGGCTGACAGCAATTTTTTTGCTCACGGGTAAAATACCACAGCTATTCCACACAGATGAGAGGACTGGTGAGATTTTATGGCGTGAAGATGCCCCACCCCTTTATTCAAACCTAGGAATAGTGCTCGACAAAGCGATTCGATTCCATCCACGCGATCGCTTTATTAGTGCCAGACAAATGCTTGATGCTCTCCAATCTGACCCGGCATCACCTACGGAAGCCACAGTCCCCATGTCTCCCGGTGCCCCATCAACAGCCAACAACGGTACCGTAGCAACAGTCCCCATTTCTCCCGGTGAGCCACCAGCCAACAACGGTTCAGTGTCCACTATTAAAGGCCCTTATCCAGTCACTGTAAAACAAAACGATAGTTACAAGGCAGTTTTAAAGGGAGGTTTAATCGGAGGCGGTATATTACTGATTGTGGTGGCATTTGGTTCAGGATTCAACAAATTCTTGAATCCCTCTACGACCGTGCCATCCTATGATCAATCTAAATCAACATCATACCCAGACAAGCCAAGTTCTCAAGAACCGCAAGATAAAAAAGTATCATCAAAAGACCCATCACCAGAAACACCATCATACCCATCACAGTCCCAGACCAATAACCCATCACAACCAGTAACTAAACCAGAAACACCATCATACCCATCACAGTCCCAGACCAAGGATCGATCATCCCCATCACAACCAGAAACTAAGGTAACTGATCCGGTCACACCATCATCCCCATCACAACCAGAGACTACCGTAACTGATCCGGTCACACCATCATCCCCATCACAACCAGAGACTACCGTAACTGATCCGGTCACACCATCATCCCCATCACAACCAGAGACTACCGTAACTGATCCGGTCACACCAACATCCCCATCAAAACCAGACACTACTGTAAAACCAGTTCCAGTAAGGACACCGAAACCTATCACCGAACCTTCACCCATCGTAGAAAACAATACCAATAACCCAAATCTTGCTCAGCTCAACGCTATTCCCAAATTTCCCCCAGGAACTCAGCGAAGAGCAGTGGAATATGCTTTAGGCAAGCCCACAAAACAATCAAACGGCATGTGGAAGACTCGCGCTTTCCTTTATAAAAACGTTGTCCCCAATCATGTAGACCTAGGATACCTGTTCGATCGAAGTTCTGGGCGTCTGCGCCAAACGGAAGTTACCTTTTCCCAATCCGTTGACTTAGAAATCATGTCACAGACCTTAAACAAGCTGCTCAGTAACAACATCTCCACTGACATTAAACAGGGACTGAAAGATGTATATCAGCGTGAGTCTAAGACCTATAAATTTTCCAGTGGTAACAATAACAGCTTGCAGGGTGTGATTCAACGAAACGATAGCGATCGCATTTACATTGCTGTTTGGGAAGCCGATTTAAAGTAAAAAGTAATCCTAATTCCCTGATCAAGACTGTAGTGCTCAAGGCTCCCCGGCTGATAGCTGATAGCTAAGGGTTCCGTAGCGTGCGCGTAGCGTATATGCTTACTTTTTGTCTATTTCCTTAAAACATGAGACAGATACTGATATTCGGTAACTCTGGAGCAGGAAAAACTACCTTAGCCTTAAAATTACAGGTTGAGTTAAGCTTACCCATATTAGATCTAGATACTATTACTTGGATACCCGATCTACCAGGAGTAAGACGGGAAGATGCGGAAAGCGAGAGATTATTAATCGACTTTATTCAAAAAAATCCTGAATGGATAATTGAAGGATGCTACGGAAGTTTAATTGAAACAGCCGCCAAATATTCATCAGAGATGATATTTTTGAATCCTGGAGTTGAAAAATGCCTAGAAAACAATCGACTCAGACCATGGGAGCCTCATAAGTATAAGACTCCCAAAGAACAAGAAGCGAATTTTTAATTTCTACAAACCTGGATTAAAGAGTACTATTCACGTGATGATGAATATTCCTTTAAGTGCCATGATAGATTATTCAAAAGGTTTAGCGGCAAGAAAAGAGAAATAAATTAATCATGCGAGGCTACGCGATCGCCAAATCGCATTTTCTAATGCTAGGATTTTCCAACACCCTCTTTAGGATTTTATCACTCCCTCTAATTATGTATTAACTAATTATTCTCAGTTGCGTAGGGTGCGTTAGGGGGGGCTCGCCGTTATTTTCCGCCTCGTAGCCAGGGTTCGTAAAGCCCCCCGATTGTAACGGGCAAGATGCCCGTTCCACCCACCGGGTCAAACAGCAAACATGAGATGCACCCCTTCTGTGCAACCTAGGACAAAAGTACCTCACCAAATTGATAAATGTGATAAGTGGTAAATAGTTGGGTTTAACTCAAGCACTTGTCCGACATCCTTTGATTAGAAACTCGAATTTTTGTTGTGTAGCATAACGAGTCAAATCAGCCGGATCATTAAGATTTTTAGAGCTGCCATAGTAGTTAGGTGATTGCTGAATTTTGGAAGCTTTATTTTGATAAGATTGGCCGAGTAATCTATCAGCTAAAATAATAGAAATAGCTTTGTAAAAACGGGAAGCAAAATCTGTATTTTGCTGTAGCTTTTCCTGCAATTGCTGCCGACAAATTGACCAAACTACTGAGTCATTTACAGCCGTAACAGTAGCGGCAGGTAAACTTCGTGTTAGAAAAGACATTTCTCCCACTACTTCACCTCCCGATAATTCAGCAATATCTCTGCCCTCAACTGAAACTGTAAACTGTCCATCCAACACTATATACAGTGCATCAATCTCTTTCCCTTCTTCTATAAGCGTAGTATCGGCAATAATTTCTTTCTTGCTTCCTGTAGCAATCATCCATTCCACATCCCTATCACTCAATTCCTCTATCATCAAAAGTGTTTTTTTGATACCCTGCTTCCAGAGAGCTTCTACATTATGTAATTTTTCTATAGGAAGCAAGAATTCCTTATAATCATCAAAAAAAATTGCCCCTTGAGCCTTGAGAGCAGATATAATATCCTCAGTAAGCCCTAAATTATTACCAAATTTAGCGTTGTCTAAAATAGCATTACTAAAGTCAGCACCGGTTAGATTAGCATTTCTAAGATCAGCACCGCTCAGATTGGCATTCCTAAAAATCGTTCCTCTTAAATCAGCATTATTCAGATTAACATTTTCTAAGTTAACCCCGCTTAAGTCAACTCTAGCCAAGTCTTCAGAAAGATTTAGATCAGCTATCTCCGCCAGTGTAGAAAAATTAGTAGTGTTAGCGCCTTCAACACTTCTGATTAATTCTTCCAAATCCTGGTTAAATTTTTCGTTAGTTACCGGTTTAGATTGTTCGTTAGTCATACTTTAGTACCACTTTACTTAAATAAGGTTTTAATTGGTGCTTTAGAATCAGTAAGGCAATTCCTCTATCTAAGACTACACGTTCTTCCCGACTAATTTCGGGAGACCACAACCCTTCAGCTCCAGTCAGATGAACATCTGGCGTAAAAACTTCAAAGGTAGCTTCTATGTCCCAAGGCTTTGCCATTACATCTATTGTTCCCAGCTCGACTTCTTTAAGTAATCCTTTAAACACTGGTTGACCCGTTTTTACTTCAAAAACCCAAGCCGGAGAATCTTCTGATCCCTTCGTTGTGATCTGATAGTCAATGAAGTGAAACCCATCGGTTGTTCCTCCTGTATTTTTGTGACCATGGTTAGCTTTAACCCCAGGTTTATTCTTATCCCAAGACGCCTCGACTTTACTGTGATTTTCTTTATTCTCTTGCTGCTTCCTCTGTTTTTCAACATCAGGGTCAAATGAGCCACTGTAGTTACGGGCTGCCAAAGGGATCTTGGCATTTTTCAGGGTTAGCCTGAGTTCTCCACCTTTGAGTCCGAACCTAACTCGACCGAATGGCATCTGCACCCACTGTTCATTAAATTGTATAGTCAGGTATAGTTTCCATTGCTCTGTCTCGCGAGATGGAAAAATTCCTGTGGAGACTGGCTCGACTTTTAGCTCCATTGTCAGACAGTCTGGAAATTTATTTTCCTCTTGTAGGATAAGCGGTGTCGTTTTTATTTTGAACATGCTAAATTAGAATACAGAGGTTCACACTTTACTCCCGAGGCAACCCTAAGGCTTATCGGCAAACGAGTTATTCGTTAAGTTTGCAAAGAGGTGCTTTTAGGTTAGTGATGACAGAGACCTTTGCTCGAATTGTTTGAGCATAAATGCAAGTAAAATCTAGTTAAACGTAAAACACACGGCACAATTTAGAGCATCTAAAGTTTAGCTGAAGACACCGATACAGCTTTACTGAAATGATCTGAACTGATCTATTAGTTCAAGTCCAGTTAATTACTTCTAAAATAGTCTCTATATTTTTGGGTAAGCGTAATCGGTAATGGGTAATCCTCAACTACCAATTACCAATTCCAAATCACCCATTCCAAATTACCAATTCCAAATTACCTGATTTCGGATCTGATAATTAGTCAATCAAAGATGATATTATATTTATTGACTGATATAGTTAATTACCCAGAGATGTGCTACCCTGAGCTGATAATGCTGAGCGTATAATAAGATGCTTTGCCCTGAAATGATAAATTAAAAGACTTGGCTGACTAATCTTATAATTTTCCCTAATAATCATTATTATCGATATAGTTAAATAAAGGTGTGATATAAATCACATCAACTGGTGAAGTTAATGACTCCATGGAGTGACTGGATTCACTGACTGGATTCACTGACTGGATGGAGTTATTAAAATTAGCGTCTTCTCAAGCCCTAGGCGGGATTCCCCGCCAAAAAAAAAGGAGCCGATTGCGTCGGCTCCCAAAAAATCGAGGTTGATTCAACTGAGCTCAAGTGCCGTGAATCACTTACCAAATCGTCCCTAATCGTAAACTAGCAATTACCAATTACCCGATAAGGGATATGATGATTAGTCAACCGGACATGATAGTAGATGTTACTTGACGGTAACTTTAGCACCAGCCTCTTCCAGTTGCTTCTTAGCGTCTTCAGCCGCCTCTTTAGCAATGGCCTCTTTAATCGCTTTAGGAGCAGATTCCACCAACTCTTTGGCTTCTTTGAGTCCCAAACCAGTGATGCCTCGCACCACCTTAAGTACAGCAATCTTCTTATCAGAGGGGAACTCTTCTAGAACCACATCAAATTCAGTTTTCTCTTCCTCTGGCTCAGCCTCAGCAGCTGGAGCACCAGGCATAGCACCAGCCATCATCATCATACCGCCAGCAGGAGCAGCAGCGCTGACACCAAAAGCCTCTTCGATCTGCTTAACCAGCTCAGACGCTTCTAGCAGAGTCAGAGATTTTAATTTTTCGAGAATTTCATCAGTTGTAGCAGACATTGATATAACTCCTTTTAGGTGAATTGTTTAATGTGTTGAGTATTGTACTTAAGTGTTGTACAAATCTCAGAAAGGGAGAAAACCGAGTACTAGCTGTCGCCTTCTTCCTTGGCAGCAATGCCTTGGATGCATCGACCCAAAGAAGCTGGCACCTCGTTAATACTACGACCCAAGGAGGCTGGTACCTCATTAATCCCGACAGCAAGTTTGGTAGCGATAGAATTAATCGCTCCAGCAACTTGCGCGATCAGTTCCTCCTTAGAAGGCAAGTCGGCAATTGCCTTAACTTGCTCTTCATTTAAGGCTTGACCTTGCATCACGCCGCCGCGAAATTCAGTCTTCTTGGCGGCTTTCTTAAACTCCTGGTAAGCTCTGATGGCACTACCAACATCGTCTTTGACCAGGAGAAAAGCTGAAGTACCACTCAGGAATTCTGTCATCGGCTGCCAGTTTTCGTCTTCTTCCACCGCAAGCCGCATGAAGGTGTTTTTGGTCACCTTGCAAATCGTGCCAGTGGGACGCAGACGATTCCGTAAATCGGTAATTTCAGCAACCGACAGCCCCTGGTAATCAATAACTACAGCCAGCTGAGACTCACTCAAGGTTTGCTTGAGCTCCGCCACAATTGTCTTTTTCTCGTCAAGTGTTCTACCCATTTTGTTAAGTGTTAACTGGTTAATTGTTAATTGAAAATAAATAAAAATAAATATTATTTATTTTTAATTGACTCTCAACCAAGAATGATAAGTATTGAACGGTCGGTCGCGTAGCGTGTGCGTAGCACATAGATCTGACGGATAACAAATAACCAAACTAAAACCCCGGAGACTTGGCCGGGGTTAAGGGTCGTATCATTACCGCGTTCGCGTAGCGTGTGCGTAGCACAATCGCACTCACTGTAGGATCAGTGCCTGGGCAGATGATACATAGTACTTTAACCTCGGCAGGATATTAAGCTAGTTACTCCTGCTGTCTTCAGCGCAAGCCTTCTTCAATTGTCTAGTTTGTGTTGTCGAATTGTCCGGTAATTTCTAATCTCGGTTTTACGCAGCACCCTCAAGCTTGAGTTCACGCAGAATAGCAATATCCACTTCAATCGATGGACCCATGCTGGCAGACACATATAGAGTACGCCAATAGCGACCTTTCGCGCCAGATGGGCGATTGCGGTCGATAGTTTCCTGCAAAGCCTTCAGATTCACCAGTAAGTCTTCGGGGCTAAAGGATGCCTTACCAAACATAACATGAACAATGCCAGTACGGTCAGCCCTAAATTCTAGTTTACCAGCTTTGAATTCTTGAATTGCCTGAGCTATGTCATTAGTAACTGTACCACCTTTAGGAGAAGGCATCAAGCCCCGTGGTCCGAGGAGACGACCCAATCTGGCTACTTTGGGCATCATGTCCGGCGTAGCAATTAGCCGGTCAAAATCCATCATCCCATTTTGAATTTCTGCAATTAACTCCTCAGAACCGGCAATGTCTGCCCCTGCATTAGTAGCTTCCGAGACTTTTTCACCCCGAGCAATCACTGCTACTCGTATCGTCTGACCTGTTCCCTTCGGTAAAGCCACTGTAGTGCGCAGTTGCTGGTCAGTATACTTTGGGTCAATTCCTAAGCGAATATGGGCTTCAGCGGATTCCGAAAATTTGGCCGTGGCTGTTTCTTTGAGGAGTTTGAGAGCTTCTATGGGTTCATAAGGTCGCTCTTCAACCTTCTTTTTTAGTTCTTGTAATCGACGCGATGGTTTCTTGGGCATCTGTATCTCCTGGGGTACTTAGCGAAGTAAAACTCCTCCCCCTCTATGGTTTACGTTAATACATTGGAGTTGAAAGTTGAAAGTTGAAAGTTGAAAGTTAAAAGTTGAAAGTTGAAATTTCCAGGTTACAGCGTCAATTCATCTTTCATCCTTGATCCTTCATCCTTGATCTTTCATCCTTACTAATCGGTTATGGCTACACCCATGTTTCTAGCTGTGCCTTCCACAATTTTCATTGCCGCTTCTATATCATTAGCATTGAGGTCAGGCATTTTAGTTTGGGCGATTTCTTGCAGCTGGGAGCGAGTAAGGGTACCAACTCTAGTGCGGTTAGGTTGTGCTGACCCTTTCTCAATACCAGCAGCTTTCTTGATCAGTACAGATGCTGGTGGGGTTTTGAGGATAAAGGTAAAGCTTCGATCCTCAAACACGGAAATTTCCACTGGTATCACCATACCAGCTTGATCAGCAGTTTTGGCATTGTACTCTTTACAGAATGCCATAATATTTACCCCGTGCTGACCGAGTGCTGGTCCGACGGGGGGAGCTGGGTTAGCTTTCCCAGCTGGGAGCGCTAACTTAATCAATGCAACAACTTTTTTAGCCATGATCTAGGGTCTAGCTTGTTTTTTCAATCTGATTGAACTCCAATTCTACTGGTGTATCCCGCCCAAAGATCGAGAGTAAGGCTTTGAGTTTGCTCCTTTCGGGGCTAACTTCAATCACTTCCCCTTCAAATTCTTTAAACGGACCAGATAGCACCATGATTTTGTCCCCTACTGCCATATCTACTTTGACAATCGGTTCTTGCTCTTCGGTTTGCTTGAAGATCCGCTCTACTTCACCATAGCTGAGGGGTACGGGTTTAACATGTCCTCTGCCACGCCCGTAGCGGCGTTTTTGTTCTGCCCCAACAAAATTAATCACATTTGGTGTGTTTTTGACAACTTGCCAAGCTTCATCATCCATCACCATCTGGACTAACACATAGCCAGGGAAAACTTTTTCTTCGCTGTGTTGGCGAGAACCATCCTTACGGATTTTAACCGTAGGTGTTTGGGGAATCTGTACTTTTAAAATCCGGTCCCCTACATCCATAGTTTGGATGCGCTGTTCCAAGTTCGTCTTAACCCGTTTTTCACAGCCAGAAGCAACCTGAACTGCGTACCAACGTGGACTTGCAGGTTTTGATACCTCTTGATCGAAATCTTGGGATTCGTCTGCAGCAAAACTCATCAAAATACCTGTCCTGATGCCCAGGAAAATAAACCATCTACCAAGTAAATTATGGTGGCAGACAGAATGACCATCAACAATACCGCTGCTGATTCACTAATCAACTGTTGCCGAGAAGGCCAAACAACTTTAGCGAGTTCTTCTTTGGTTTCGTTGAAGAACTGACCTAGGTTAAACCCAGATTCAGTTTCTTTAGTCTCTGGTTCAGCTTTTGTTTTCTTTGCCACAACTTCTCCTTTCCCCCATCAACGCATTAATATCGGTCTACCATGGTCGGTGCTGAGTGCTATGTTCGCATCTTGCTCAGTTAATCCAGCCAGGGATTAGATGACACAAGTCGGCTTTACTGGAGGTGCGACCCGTGGCCAATTTAATTCGCCAAGTAAGAGCGCACCTATCTCAATTTCCTGTTCCTTGTATCGGGGATAGTCTAGCTGGTAGGGCTCCCGCCACAAAAATCCACTAGTCCTGATGGTTGAGTCAAACTGTTCTACTCAGCCCCCTCAACTGAAGGAATCCCAGTGGATTTGCTCAGGTAAACCCTGGCATAGCACAGGTGCGACCCCTGGAGAATTTAATTCGCCAAGTAAGAGCGCACCTAACTTTTGTATTCTACCAATTTTGAGCGCGCCCTGGAGGACTCGAACCCCCGACATCAGGTTTTGGAGACCTGCGTTCTACCAACTGAACTAAGGACGCAGATGGATTAGAGAGGTAGAGGTCAACCTCTCGCTTGATCTAGTTTACCCTAATTTTGGCATTTACACCAACCAACTTGATGCTAGGCCAGAAAAAGTTTATAAACTACGGTCAAAGCGTTGTTTGATGCGAGTAGCCTTACCAACGCGATCGCGTAAATAGTATAGCTTAGCTCGACGCACCTTGCCTCGACGGACTATTTTTATATTAGCAATTTTTGGAGAATGGAGTAGAAAAACCCTTTCCACACCAACCCCTTGGAAAATCCGGCGTACTGTAATCGTTTCATTAATGCCACCATTTCGCATGGCAATCACAGTGCCTTCATAGGGTTGAACCCGTTCCTTATTACCTTCTTTAATCCGTACCCCCACCCGCACGGTGTCACCGACGTAGATGGTAGGGACATTTTCCTTAAGTTGTTCCGCTTCAAGGGAACGAATGATTTCTTGAGCATTCATGGTTTTTGCCTATGCCTAAAAGCACCAGTTTCTGATTATATCCGAAAGAAACACTTGAAGTCTAGATTTTTTTGGGAAAAGGTAGGACTTCAGCACCACTACCTGTTTCTGTGTCTGTCTATTTCGTTTAATACCGAGTTGCATTCAAAGAGAGTAGATTAGTTGGATAGGGAGATGGGGAGATTGGGAGATTGGGAGATTGGGAGATGGGGAGATTGGGAGATGGGGAGATTGGGAGATTGGCGGAAGAGAAAGTTGTACCTTTGACCGCAACTTAGTATAAATAGCTGATCTGGTAGCTATATCTACTTTCTGTTGCTTCCTTTTTTTCTTTGAGTACTCAAACGTGTACCTATAATACCAAGGGCTAGTAAACCCAATGTAGCAGTAGGTTCATTAACACTAGCCTCTGAGGGGCTAGGCTCAGAGAACACTGGATACAGGAACTGGCGACCAGCGTAGTCATCGTTAACCAAGGGGCTAAGGTTGGTGACTGGGTTGCCTGGAGCTATACCTAGTCCTCGGGATTCCATCAGAATATCTACGCCTGGGGTGTCAACACCCGGATCCTGATCTGGAACTGTAAACAATGAAAATGGCGAAGCGGCTGGATTGAGGGGATCGATTAGTTGGGCGATCGGGTTGCTCAATGTGGCTAGAGCTGTGGCGCTAGTACTGCCATCATAGTTGTCGTCGATAAATCTATTAGGACTGATGTCTCCCTCGATATCCCCTAATCCAATGGCATGACCGATCTCGTGGGTCAACAATCGCCTGAAAAAGTCGAGGGTATATACTGTTCCGGCATTATTGTTGAAGGTGATATCTGCTCCGACAATGGCGCTTGAGCCTGCGTAATTTTCCGTTCCAGAAGTGAGAGTTACAGTATCGTTGATGTAATAGAAAAACGATTCACCTTGGGGTGAGGTATTTCCAGGATTCCAGAACGTTGCATCGGTCGAGGCAAACAGGTCAATCTCCGCACCATCTGGGTGAACGTTTCCTCTACCTGTGCCTATTACTTGTGTCTCTAAATCTGCTACAAATGACAAATCGGTACCTAAACCAGATACTGGATCAACTACAGTCCAGGCGTTGAACGCAGCCTCAATGGCATTTTGAAACTCATTGACACTAGGAACAATATCCCAGGTGAATAAATCCCGGTAAGCTTGATAGGAACCGCCCTGTAGTGAGTATCGCAATCCGCCCTCCAGGGAACGCTCTCTTCCATGGATAGTCCTTGGAGCTGCATCCCATCGGGAGCCACCTTCGAGTGTGCTACCAGACCGGTTAAAAATTACAAAAGCGTCAGAGCGTGCTGGGTTAGCAACTTCAATCGCGGCAAAACTCAAAACAGACCCTAGGATGGCTAGTGATAGGTTTTGTGTCAGTTTGAGTAAATCAATAGGTTGTTTGTTTTTGAAGTTTGTTTTCATAAAATTGTTAATTTTAATATCTTAAAATCTATGGGCAGGTTATTTTGAAAAACATCAAATAACCTAGTTTTTTATATGCTTTAATTAAATTAAATATAAAATTGAAGGAAATTACCTCAATAAAAATACTGAAAATTTTAAAATAAATATAGTAAATTTGATCATAAATATTAAGCGATCGGGATGGGAAATTGGTATGAGTAACGACAAATACGCAAAGAACACGAAGACTAAAAAGAAATAGTCCTTTTGAGCCATTGATTCACAATTTATTCACAATGAAATAATATTAGCGATCGCGTAGCGTGGCCGTTCGCGTAGCGTGGCCAAAAGGCCAAAAGGCCATCGCTTTAAAGTTCTAATCCCTGAATAACACTCCAAGCTTTGAACACATTACCTTGCATCAAGGCAGCTATACCAGATAGGGCTTGTAATTCGGGAATAGTTGGGTTGATTTTAAGGGCAGGTTTCAGGGCATTTTCTCCATCTTTTCCATCCCAATCATAGAGATAGACGAAAGCAAGATAAGCGTGAGCATAGGGATTTTGGGGGTCAAGTTGGGTGACTCGCTTTAATGCTGCGATCGCACCTTCTACATCTTGCTGCAATACCCTACTCAAGGCCAGAGCATAGGCCAAGTCTAGGTTATTCGGTTCCAATTCCAGCCGATAGCTTAAGGCTAAATCTGCTTGCTCTAAGTAGTCCTGAATCGGATCGTACTGGTTAATCCGGGCAGTTTCTTCAAAAACCGGTTCTAGGCCATTGAGTCCTTTAGGTAAATTAGTGGATAATATCCGCATTTGGGTGATTAAATCTAGTTCTGGTGCAGGTATGGGGGTAGCTGCTGGATCGATGGTCAAGGTAACGGTTGGTACTTGTATCCCATAGGTTTCCCCAGTTTGTCGATTGAGGTAAGTTGCTTTTAGAGTATAGCTTCCAGCTGGGATATCTGCTGGGGGAAACATCGCCATCCGTTCAATGACTTGAAATTGGGAATTGGCAGGTGGTAATTGGGAAGAGTGTAGTTCTCCCATGGCAATACCATGGTCGTGTAACCATCCGTGGGTTAAAGGTTGCAGGTTAGTATCGGTTGAAGGTTGAAGGTTAGTTTCGGTGGAAGGTTGAAGGTTAGTTTGGGTTGAAGGTTGAAGGTTAGTTTCGGTGGAAGGTTGAAGGTTAGTTTCGGTGGAAGGTTGAAGGTTGTTAGGTTGTAGGTTAGTTTCCGTTAAACCTTCAACCTTGGCCAAAAGGCCACCCTTCGCGAACAACTGGCCAACCTTCAACTTGTTAACCTTCAACTTGTTAACCTTCAACTGGCCAACCTTCAACTCTACCGGTTGCCAGGTTAGGATAACGATGCCAGATTGTAATTGCTCCCAAGAACCAGTCCACTGATAAGTTACTGGTACAGGTACTCCAGCAGGAGATGTTTCTGGTACGGTGACTTGGTCTAATTTAACTCTGGAATTTGAAGTGAGAGTATTGCTGTTCGCGTAGCGTGGCCTTTTGGCCAGGGAAGCATTGCCATCTAAACTAGTGGGTTTTATGGATGATTGGTCACCCACAGGCTTTATCGATAATGGTTTTACGGCTATTGGTGGCTGCCGCTTGTGATACAGTTTCAGTTGGCTAGCATCGGGTAACTCCCAAGTCTGGTGTAGGTCAAATTCTGTCCCTTGCTCAACTGCCTGAACAATAGCTGCTTGGGATTCTGGGATTGACCCTTGGGCACCAGTTTTAGTGAGGAACCAAGAAAGCGATCGCATATCCTGTTTCACTTGTTTGGCTTGGGTTCCCACTTGACGCCCGTATACTTGGAAATTGGCTAATGCACCATAGTAATTGAAGTTGTGTTGGTTAATGTCTGGGGTTGATGGTAATACTCCTAAGTTAGAGCGCAAGTAAGGTTGAGTCTTGATGATTTCAGCAATTACCTTCCGATGAGGCCATGGCTGTCCTAAGTAGGGAAAATGTTGTACACGGGGACTAAGTAATTGAGTCAATCCTCTACCTCCTAATGGAAATAGATTCAACATCATCAGTACAGTTGCTAGCCCTACCGTGCTCCAACGCATCGGTTTACCCCAACGATTAGTCCAGCAGGTTAAGCCATAAGCCAGAAACAGTGATAGCACTGGAACTAATGGCAAAATATAGCGAGCATCTTTATTAATATTCAATGAACACAATAGATAACCACCCACTATGAAGACCCCTAGCCAGGTTAGTGACCAGATGGGGGGATGGGGGGATGGCAGATTGTTCGGTTTTGCGATCGCGGATTGCTTGAGCCCATACTTGAGCCCATAAATTAATAGTCCTACTATCGGTATTAACAACAGCGGCCAAGAGATCAGGTAAGGTAAGATTTTCCAGTAGTAAACCCAAGCATCAAGGGTATTGAGGGCTGGGTCTCCTTCTGCGATCGCGGAATCTATGGTTGCTCGCTTCCCAGAGGTCAATATCAACAACCAATTAATCCGGTACCATGGACCAAATAGCAAAACTGATACCAGCAAACCGCCGATTAACTGAGCTAACCTTTGCCATTGCCTCTGCCACAGAACCCTTACCCCAGCCCAAGCGATTGGCACGAATAGAAAAAATAAGGCGGTTTGCTTAACTAGCAAGGCTAATCCTAAACAAAGCCCAAACCCCAACCCCCACAACCATCCTTGTCTTACTGTGGTTCGCGATAAGGGTGTCTTTGCCCTTCCCAAACTCCACCACACTGTCAGAGACCAAAAACACAAACTGACTACTGTGGTTAATGGATAATCCAGCAAAAATTCTAAACGGTAGCGATATAGTCCTGGTAACAACATGACTAAACCAGCAGCCCATAACCCTACCCGGCGGTTAAATAATACCAGCCCTAATCCATAAACTGAAGCAATTAGCACTCCACTGCATAAAACTAGCGCTATCGTAGCTAGCTCTGGTCCGGTTCCAAACAGCTGCTGAACCATTGCGGCAATAATATAAGTCAATGGCGGGACTTTTGAGGAAATTGCCCAAAAACTGCTCCACCACTCTCCAGAGAACCACTCAGGATGCTGCAACGCCTGCCAGTAATTCAACGAACCAGTCAAATAATCCGCCTGGTCCCAAGCTGGGACAGAGTGATCTAGGGCAAACCAAATGCGATCGCAAAATCCACTCCCTAGCCAAATTAGTCCTAAAATTACTGGATCTCTAAAGCGTCTTTTCATAGTGGTGAGTGCTAGGTGCTCAGATGAATTAGCTACAACAATCGTAAGCATTCAGCCGTCAGCCGTCAGCCGTCAGTGGTCAGCTTATTTTATTCAAAAGCTGTTCCCTTAGCCTGGCCTACGGCCAATGGCTGTTCGGTTTAGCGTGCGCGTAGCCCATAAGCTGTTCGGTGTAGCGCTAATCGCTGATAGCACCTCAAGTAGCATCTCAAGTAGCGCATTAGCTGAATCAGGACTTACGCGGTTAACTTGATTTCGCCCCCCTAGCCCCCCAATTTTGGGGGGAAATTGAGTTAAAGTCCCCCAGAATTGGGGGACCCACGGGGGCAAATGCGTAAGTCCTATGAATGATTACCAACAATGCTAGCTATATTTATTGAGTAAATTGATATTGAACGGGCACTCTTGAGAAAGAGTTTATTTGAAGAAAACCCAGATGTTCATACCTATGTAGAGGAGGAAGAAGATGGCCAAGACTTCTGATGCGATTAAAATTCTTAACAAGAAGACTCGTACCGACCCCGAGATGGAGGAAATGATAGCAGAAGCTTCTCTTAATGCAGAGGTGGCACAGTTGATTTATGAAGCCAGAACAAAAGCGGGGTTAACCCAGAAACAGCTTGCAGAACTTGTGGGTACAAAGCAGCCTGTGATTGCACGACTCGAAGATGCTGATTATGAGGGACACTCCCTTTCTATGTTGCAAAAAATCTCTCGCGCTCTCAATCAGCGGGTAGCGATCGCATTTATCCCTACCGCAAATTTAATTCCATAGACCATTTGCAAATATAGCAGTTCTCAATTGGATGAGGTAATTTAGTCTAGGGTTTTAGGGAGTAGGAAGTAGCGATCCATCGCTATTACCTATTTCTTGTTAGCTTTTTAGCTCAATTCTATTAACTGCTTCACCATCTTCACATGAACAATACCAGCCTCCTCAAAGGAATCTCCCACTACTTCAAAACCTAACTTTTCATAAAGCCCTTTCACATGCTCTTGAGCATGAACTACCACTACCTTAATTCCAGCTTGCTCAGCTAACTCTAATGCTTTAATCATCAACTGTTTTCCAATGCCCTTACCTCTAGCATCAGATAAGACGGCTAACCGTTCTATTTTAGCTGTTTTATCATCTAGATATCTTACCCTAGTTGTTCCTACTGGCTGATTATTCCAATAGGCTAATAAATGCTTAGCTATTTCATCCTTACCATCAAACTCTAAATCCGCTGCTACCCCTTGTTCAATCTGAAAAACCTGCACCCTGATTAACTTAATTTCTGATAATCGTTCAGTATATCCAACAACTTTAATAGTTAACTCATCCATTTACTTATTCCAAGTATGTAAGCATATGCGCTACGCGCAGGCTACGCCAACAGCGGTCAGCGGTCAGCGGTCAGCTTAAAAGAAACCTCAGCACTTAAAGTACCGTGGCACAGGCTTCTAGCCTGTGATCCATAAGCTGATAGCTGATAGCTGATAGCTGATAGCTTACCCAATTATTAACTGCTTAAATTATAAGATAGCGGTTTCTATCCTAATCAGTTACACAGGATTTTTTCTATCTTACCGATTCCCGATTCCCGATTCCCGATTCCCGATTCCCGATTCCCGATTCCCAGATCCGCTGTTCGCGTAAACCCAAAGAAAGATTTGTATCTCACCTAATTTAAAACCGCTATACTTAAAGCCTTAACTTACCGAGGGGCTTGACACTCGACTCATCAAACCACTCTATCTTAGTACTATACTTTTCCTCAAGTCCTTGTTGCAAATGATCAGATGGATAAAATAGAAACACATCACTAAACCCTTGAGGAATATCGGGAATAGTAGGGGGAATGACTAACTGAAGTTTTACCTGAGGATTTAATAAATAACTAAGAGAAATCACATCCCCAGGATTCACGGAAGAAACATTGCTAACTACCAGAGGTCGCTCAGCTTGATTAATAATCCTAGCGATGGTAGGATTGTGATGGCCAACTTGCTTGTTCCACCAGATTTCTGCTTGGGAACTAATAGCACAAGAGATAACTCCCCCTGTAAGCAGCACAGCTACTATTCCTTTCCAGACTTTCTGTGTTCTTAAATTAGCCTTTATTAAATTAGCCCTTGATAGATACCCAGTTATATACATACTAATTACATAAGCAACAGCCAGTTGCACTCCGATATAGCAAGGTAGGAAATACCGACTACTCACTGAGCGTCGTCCTCCCCAAATTAAGTCGGGTAAGATTAAGCCTAATGCAGTAATAACGATTAACGTTAAAACCAGTAACCAAACTCGCTGGGTAGTATAACGACAAATAAAATAAATTGCATATCCCACAAAACTCACTAAAATTGGTGGGATTATATAGGTAAATGGATGCTCCAGTGGTATTCCAAAATCCAAAAATATCAAACTTAGGTTTATACCCCAGATTTTTACCAAAAATGATAAAGGAACTTGAATAGTTGTCCAATGGGTTTTATGCTGAATGATAGCTAAGTTACTAACCACCACAACTAACCAAGGGGAAAAGGCTAGAAACCCGGCACCAGATGATATCAAATAAGCAATAAGAGTTTTATTAAAGCGAAACCGTTCTATTATAAACACATAAATTCCATGTCCAATAGCCACAAATATAGAAAATAGAAACGTGTAAAGACTAAGTGCCAAGGTGATAGCATAGATTACCCATGACCAGAGGTAGCTTGTTACTTTTGTACTATCCTTAGTTTTCCGGATAGCTCGCAACAGAGACGCGCAAGATAATATAATAGTCAATGTCCATAGACTATATTCCCGTGCTTCTTGAGCGTAGAGCACATGAAAGGGAGATACCGCTAAAAGTGCTACCGTTACCCATGCCACTAGAGGGGATTCAAATAATTCTAAGCACAGCCAATAGATAGCTGGGAAAACCAGCAGGCTAAACAGAACAGATAAACCCCTAGGGTTATTGACAGCAGCACCAAATAGCTGCCGCCAAAACCGCGCCATTAAATAATAGAGGGGTGGATGTTCTGGGTTTGTAGTTAAGGCATTAATAGTATCCCCTAAGTCTTTTTCAGGATTAGGATGCTGATACTTTTGTAAGTCTTCAACACCAATTACCCTACCATCAAAAACTTCCTTAATTACTTCATCTCCGGTGTAGCCAGAACTCCGAATTGAAGTATAAACCTCATCGTGCCAGTAGATTTTATGGTTTAGATTGAAGCAGCGGAAGAAGATTCCTAGCAGTAAAAGGACGATAATCAAAAATCGCCATCTTAGGGAAAAACACTGCTTAGATGGTTTGGTCATATCTTCAATGGGTGCTTGGCTAATCCCTACTCCCTACTCCCTACTCCCTACTCCCTACTCCCTACTCCCTACTCTCTACAACCCAGGGCTTTGTACTTCACCGAATTGAGAAATGCTATAATTGGTGACTACCTCGTTTTTTGGGCAAAATCTGGATCGTTTGGATTGGAAGTAGTAGCTAAAAATAGCTGTGGTAGTAGTAGTCCAGAATTAGCTTTGTAGTCAGCAAACTCTGGATAGCGGGAGAGAGACTTATCTTTTTTGAGCATATTGGGAATAAATATACTTGCCATAAAACCTGCCAAAATTACAAAGGGTAGCCAGTGCTGAGCTAGCATGGCAAAACCAGAGTAGATCAGGATTTCTCCCAAGTAGTTTGTGTTTCGACAGCGAGCAAAGAATCCTTCTGTGATTAATCCAGAACGATACTTGAGAGTATAGTATTTCTGGGCATCACTGGCATAGTGTAGAAAGACTCCCATGACATTAATGGAAATAGCAGCAGCGACCAGGGGTAAGGGAGGCTCAGAACCACTGCTGATCAGAATAAAGGGAGCAACCCAGTAGAGCATTAGTATTCCGGAGCCAAGAATTCCGATACCAATTGGTATTTCTTGCTCCCACTGCTTGTCTGGATAGATACGGTCTTTGAGTAGCCACATCACCCCATAGGTACCATGGAGGGCTAGGTAAACCCATGGGCCAAGGTTGAAATTATGATAGAAAACCATTAATCCCAGCACTACTGGCGCAGTAAGTGCTTTGTGAAGATTGATGACGTGCTTGCTTTTCATAGGTAGGGTGTCTTCTTGATTAAAGGCTTGCTAAGTCACTACAGTAATTCTAAGGAAATTTGTGAGTGACTAAGTACCTGGATATAAATACTATTAGTTGTGTTTAACTTGCTAGTTTTATAATTTGTAATTTATCTAGTCAAAATTAATTTAATACGACGACTTCTCTTAAAGGTGATATCACTACCGTTATTGTTTATGATATCTATCATTGATTTCATAAACAATAACGGATAAATCAAGAATAATACTAACAGACTTGTATAAATAAATACTTGTTATCAGGGTATCTTCTTAAGAGAATTCGCGTATTCCTCAGTAATTTATCTTAAAAATACTATAATTGATACCATTATTAGAATTGATGCCATTATAATTTATGATTAACTAGAGCCTCTGGGGGGGGTAACCGGCAAGCTAAAATCATTACTGGGTAATAATTTTAGCCCATAAGTTACTTAGCGATGCAGCGCCGCAAAAGGGGGTTTCTCCCATGAGCGACTGCATCAAGACAAGGTGCGCTTGACCTTGGCTAATTTAATTCTTAATGGGTCAAGCGCACCTTTAGAAACCCTATAGCAGTTCTCCATCGGGTGAGGTACTTTCCTCTTTAGTTTTAGGGAGCAGGGATTAGGGAGCAGGAAGCAATAAATAAAATTTATATTTACCTCAAGCTTACTAGGAAACGCAATAGTTCAGGTTTACTCAAGTCAAGCAATTAAACAATGTTATGTTTCTCATTAATAAAGAAGCAACCACTCAAAAAATTGAATTGCTGGATAAATCTAAAATTATTTTCCAGAATAAACTATTCACTAAATGGTTTGATATTTTTCCAAAGGCTTATCAAAAAGCATTCAAGTTTTGTCGTTCCCAAATATCTGATGAATATTCGTCTTTGTATTTGCTTGTAGAACATCGGCATTATTTGACAATTTGGATTGAGCAAGAAGAGGTAAGTTTAGCTAACAAAGTTTATAGTTCACCAATAAATAGTGCTCAACCTAAATCCACTGATTCGTTACCACTAATGGCAGCTAGAGCTAAAGGGGAAAATCCCAGATATTTTGATGGTGAACAATCCAGAAATCCTAACCAGTTTCCTAGGGAAGTTTTACCTGATTCACTCCCCGAAGATATTTCAGCTTCCGAAGCTTCGATAGTTACTGAAAACCTTGGATACTGGTACAATCACACAGAATCTTATTCCCCGGCAACTCCAAAATTAGCTACTGGTAATCTCAATCAGGAGCAAGAGATTCCGGAATCTGAGTTCCACCTGCATCCTAGGTTTCAGGAAATTACTAAGCAATCTCTTAAACGGCTGTCTAAAAAGTAATATCGAGGGATTTATTACCAGGAGCAACATGTCTTGACCCAGCTACCGAAATCACAGTTATCTCCCTCACGAATTGGCTCAAAAACCGTCTATAGCAGAAGTCAGAAGTCAGAAGTCAGAAGTCAGAAGTCAAACTCTTGCGCTTATTTAGGTTTGAGACTTTTTTCATGTCCTAACTGCCCTGGCGAATGCTATAAGTTTGATTGTAGAAAATCAGATGGTTGAGGGACTTTCGTCCTGGGTTGCGCGGCAGTAGGGAGTAGGCAAGTCAGAAGTGGGAAGTCGGAAGTGGGAAAAGTTTTGTGTACTTGCTTAACTAATTATTTGAACGGAGTATATAGTGATTAGAGCCCCAATTACCAAGACAGAAATGTAGGGATTTCTGCAAGAGGAGACAAGGAAAGTTGGGTTAATTGTAAAACTAGCTACATTTTATGGTTGACAAATCACTTTAGTTGTGTTAAGTTTATTATTATTTAGTCCATCCTAAATACTTTGTCTTTACCCACATAGGCGTGAAACCGTTAATTGACTGGGTAAGACTTCAGCTTGATGCCCAAAATCCCCGGATTAATGACATAAATTATGAATAGATTGGGTCAAGGATGTAGCAAAATCTGCGACGCGATTGACTACATTCTTCCGTTGACACTTCCAGAGCAAAATTGCCACAATCTCACCAGCTATTTCCAAAAATAGATCAAGTAGGGGGTAAACTACCCAAATGTTAAGAATTGATCCAGAAAAGATTAATCAAGCGATGCAGCGCGGTCTTGGGGGTTCCCCCCACTCGCTATTGCATCAAGAAGAGATTAAGTGGCTGGATGAATGTACAATTATTTTCCAAAATAAAATATTCACTAGAGGTTTTGATCTTTCCCCAAATGCTTATAAAAAATCCTTAAAGTGTTGTAGTTGCGAAATCTCTGAGGAATTTCGGCCTCTGTATTTAGTTTTAGAATATCCCTATTATGTGACAATTTGGATTGAGCAAAAAGAAAAAAGTTTAGCCAACAAAGTTTTTAGTTCACCAATAAATAGTGATCAACCTAAATTCACTGATGTTTTATCACTAAGAACAGCTATATCTGAAGCGGAAACTCCTAGACATCTTGATAGTGAAGAATCCAGAAATCATAACCAGTTTCCTACGCCAGTTTTACCTGATTCACTCCCGGAAGATGTTTCAGCTTCCGAAGCTTCGATAGTAACTCAAAACCCCGGATACTTGTACAATTCGACAGAATCTGATTCCCCGGCAAATCCAAAAGTACTTACTGGTAATCTCGATCAGGAGAAAGTGGTTTCTGAGACAGCAGTCAGTGACCAGAACAATACACTTCTTGCAGAAGTCGGGAACAGGGAACAGGGAACAGGGAACAGTGGAGAAGAATTGACGCAAACACTATCAGAAAATTACTTTTGCAAGGAGAAAGTGGTTTCTGAGACAGCAGTCAGTGACCAGAACAATACACTTCTTGCAGAAGTCGGAAACAGGGAACAGGGAACAGGGAACAGTGGAGAAGAATTGACGCAAACACTATCAGAAAATTACTTTTGCAAGAGTTCTAATACACCAAAAGCTGAGGGCGACCTGAATCCTAGTGGTCAGCAAATTACTAAGCAATCTGGTAAACGGGTGTTTAAAAAAAAATATCGAGGGATTGTCTATGAAGTGGAAGCTATCTTAATCCAGTTACCGGAATCCCAGTTACAGACGGATTATAAAGGGTTTGTTCGAAAAAAGTCTAAAAAGCGATATCGAGGAATTTCCTACTAAGTTCATAAGTAAGCGGTCAGCGGTCAGCGGTCAGCGGTCAGCGGTCAGTGGCCAGCCGTCAGCCGTGAGCTAAAAGCTCACGCTACGCGAACAGCTTATTTTATTCAAAAAAGTACCGTGGCACAGGCTTTGGCCTTTGGCCACGCTGTGCGAACGACGCTGTGATCCATCAGCTGAATGCTGAATGCTGATAGCTGATAACTGATAGCTGATAGCTGAATGCTGATAGCTGATAACTGATAGCTGATACCCGACACGCTGATAGCTGTTCGCGCAGCCTGCGCGTAGCCCATAAGCTTCCCTAAAAACTATTGCATTCCTTCAATGGGTGCAAAGCCTTGTCGTTGAATATTTTCAGTAATAGTACGGGGTTCGAGGAATTGTACTAGATAATCGGGACCTCCTGCTTTTGACCCTACTCCAGACATCTTGAACCCACCAAACGGTTGCCGTGATACAATCGAGCCGGTAATATTGCGGTTGATATATAGATTACCGACGTCAAACTCGGCTGAGGCTTGTTCTATATGGGATGGAGTGCGAGAATATAAGCCTCCGGTGAGCCCATAGTTGGTACTGTTGGCTATATCAAGGGCTTCTTGGAAATTCTTTGCGGCCATTACTGCTACTACTGGACCAAAGATTTCTTCTTGGGCAATGGTGGCCTTGGGGGAGATATCTTTAAAGATAACTGGACCAATAAAGTATCCGGTCTCAGGTGCTGGCATTTCTAATGCTACGTTAGCTTCCTGACGTCCTTTTTCAACGTACTCCCGAATGCGATCGCGTGCAGTAGCATCTATCACTGGACCGACCTGGGTACTGGGTGCTTCTGCTGGCCCAATGTTAAGCGATCGCGTTGCTTCCACTAACCGTTTTAGGAAGCTTTCATACACTGGCTCTAACACAATTACTCGGGAGCAAGCGGAACACTTTTGACCACTGTAACCAAATGCTGATTTCACGACTCCAGCTACAGCTTGGTCGAGGTCAGCACTTTCATCTACGATAATTCCATTCTTACCTCCCATCTCCGCAATGACTCGCTTGAGATGTTTTTGACCTGGTTGCACAATGGCGGCATCGGCGTAGATACGACAACCGACTTCTTGGGAACCGGTAAAGGCAATTAGATGGACATCGGGATGCTTGACCATATGGGCACCGACGGTTGAGCCTTTGCCTGGAACGAATTGAAATACTCCTTTGGGTATCCCGGCTTCTACTAAAATTTCAGCTATTTTCCCGGCAATCACTGAGGAGTTTTCTGCGGGTTTGAGTAGAGTACAATTCCCAGCCACTAGGGCTGCTACAGTCATTCCTGTAGTAATGGCCATGGGGAAGTTCCAGGGAGAAATGACTAGGGCAATACCTCGGGGTTGATAGACATAGCGATTGGTTTCTCCAGCAATGTCGTAGTTATATCCATCCCTTAGCCGTTCCATCTCTGATGCGTAGTAATGACAGAAGTCAATCGCTTCGGAGACTTCTGCATCCGCTTCCCGTAATGGTTTCCCAACTTCCAGACAGACCAAGGCTGATAATTCAGCACGGCGTTGTTCGATCAAGTCTCCTGCTTTACGTAAAATACCAGCACGTTCGCTTACTGGTGTACGTCGCCAACTGGGAAATACTGCTTTAGCTTTCTCGATTGCTAATTCTGCTTGTTCTACAGAAATTAATCCAATTTTCCCGATCACGACCCTAGGGTTAGAGGGATTAACAGAATCTACTGTGTCTGTTGTAGGCTGATATTCCCCATTGATTAAGGGTAAATAGGTCTTACCTAGTTGTTGGCGAACGGTAAGTAAGGCTTGTTTAGCTTTTTCTCTGGCTTCTAGCTGAGCATAGTCTGTATTGGCAGCATTGGTGAACGGGTTTGAAGGTTTAAGGTTTGAAGGTTTAAGGTTTGAAGGTTGAAGGTTGGAAGGTTGTTCGCCTTTGGCGTTCCCGTAGGGTAGGTTGGAAGGTTGTTCGCCTTTGGCGTTCCCGTAGGGTAGGTTAGTAGGTTGTTCGCCTTTGGCGTTCCCGTAGGGTAGGTTAGTAGGTTGTTCGCCTTTGGCGTTCCCGTAGGGTAGGTTAGTAGGTTGTTCGCCTTTGGCGTTCCCGTAGGGTAGGTTTGAAGACGGTTGTGAACTTTCAACATTCAACTTTCCAACATTCAACGTGCCAACATTCAACGTGCCAACATTCAACTGTTCCTGTAACTGTTGTGGTGGTGCAATCAATTCCTCTACGGGTCTATCTTCTAAGCTTTGTCGTAGGAAGGAACTATTTGCGGTATTTTCCAATAGCCGTCGAATCAGGTAAGCCATTCCTGGTAGGAGCTCTCCATAGGGTGCATAAACCCTGACTCGATGACCCTGATTGACTAAGGCTTTGGCGAGTTGGTCTCCCATACCGTAGAGGACTTGCATCTCAAAGCAGCGACGGGGGATATTGAGATTTTCAGCAATTGCGATCGCAATTGCTTGAGAGCGCACGTTATGGGAACCAATAGCGCTATAAACATACTCGTGGTTTTCTAGCAGCAGTTGGGTGATACGCTCAAAATTGGCATCTGTGGCGGCTTTCTGGTTATATACTGGTTGGGGCCAATGGTTTTGCAGTGCTGTTATCGTCTCTTGGTCCCAATAGGCTCCTTTGACCAAGCGTATGGTTACTGGATTACCCCGCTGTTTTGCCCAGGCAATCAAGTCCTGACAATCTTGTTGTGACTCTCGCAGATAGGCTTGCAGGGTAACACCGATATCGGTGCGAGAGCGAAACTCTTCTTCCATTAACAAGTCTTTGAGTATGGAGAAAGTAATGTCTTTGTACTCATACTGCTCCATATCAAAATGAACCGCCGCCCCCAATTCTTTGGCACGGCGGAGCAATTTGCGGATGCGATCGCACACCCGATTTTGGCTACCCTGAGGATCAAGAGAATCAAATTGAGAGTAGAATGCTGTCAGTTTAACCGATACTTGGACTAATGGCAAGGATTTACCATCAGCAACATCAATTTCCTCTACCTTAGACCACTGTTTTGCTGCTTCAGTGAGTTGTTCGATCAGTTGCAGATAGCGGTCTAGGTAAGACTGAGCTTCTACTTCTGTAATTACGGCTTCTCCCAATAAGTCTAGGGTAAATGCCATCTTCTGGTTTCGCAGGCGTTTAATGGTTTTAAGGGCCTGGTTGAGATTTTCCCCAGCAATATACTTTTGGGCTAGGGTGGCTACAGCAGCAGATATGGTTTTGGCTGCCAGTTGTCCTGGTATGGAGTCGGGATTGGTGAAATTGAGCATTCCCTTCAGGGCAGCAGGCAGTTCTACTGACTCATCCCCTAGGTATTCTTGAAAGTGACGAGCAACTTCCGTTTGGCTACGCAGTGCAGGTAGGGTATCGATGAAGCGAAATAGCTGCACCCGTAGTCCTGGATTACTCATTGCCCAGGCTAGTAACTTATCATCCCACCGCATTTGGTCTCGCATTTGGGCAAGAAAGGAACCTTTCTCCCGAGTTGCGGCTAGAAGTTCTCTGGCAATTTCCTGAGTTTTGGCTTCGTAAGTGCTTTTGGGGATTTCTATAACCACCGGTGGTAGACTCCTGTTCTGGATGCTGGCAGTTTTTGATAAAACAATTATTCTATTTCATTTTCTCTAGTTAAAGCAATATCTGACCTGAGTCTTTAGAGGGATTTGATCATAAGCATTCAGTTTTTATTCAAAATTAGCTCAAGTACCGTGGAATAGGCTTCTAGCCTGTGACATGTGGAATAGGCTTCTAGCCTGTGACATGTGGAATAGGCTTCTAGCTGATAGAAAAGCCAGAATTAATGATCGTGATATTTTTGGCATCATAGAAGTAACTCCTATTTAGGTGGGAGGAAAACCGCGCTGGTGTGGATTAATGGTTATGACCAGCGCGGTTATTAGTATCGGTCGTCACTTTCTATACTATACATAACTACTCGAAAAAAAGCAAGGGGCAATTAAAAGTTTTTACATTTATTTACAACTAAAATTTGTAACAGGATTTATACTCAAATTTGTGTAGGATTTAGCTAGTTTTTTTGGGTTATAGCAATCGTAAATTAATTGTAATAATTTTTGTTTCCTGTTCCCTGTTACCTGTTCCCTTTTACTACTCCCTACTCCCTACTCCCTTTTTACATCAATCCTATGTTTACATTTAAACTCAAAATGCTATAGGATAGTATCAATCATCATTTACAGACTAGTTATGTTAACCCTTGATGAAATCGAAACAGCTATTCGACAATTACCGAACAGCGAGATTGTAGAGCTGGCAGCCCGCTTACAAAATTATTTAGATGATGCGCGATAATAGGTGGGACCAGCAGCTAGAATCTGACCTAAAATCTGGAAAGCTAGACAAGCTTATTGCCAGATCAGAAGCAGATATTGCTACCAATCAAGTTAAGGAGCTTAATGAAATCCTTGACGACACCTAATTTTTCGATAAATGCTATAAACTAGATTAACCATAAATCTAAGTAAACAACTAATCATCATGAATTGGAGAGAATACATTCATTCCAATCCCAACATTTTATTAGGGAAGCCAGTAGTTAAAGGTACTCGTTTATCCGTTGAGTTTATTTTAGGCTTGTTTGCTGCTGGTTGGACAGAGTTACAGATATTGGAAAGCTATCCAACACTAACTAGAGAATCAATTCGAGCAATCTTTGCTTTTACTGTTGAATGTATGCAAGATGAAGTTATCTATACATTGGCACCGATGGCTGAGGCAAGGTAGTGAGACTTCTAGCAAATGAAAACTTTCCACTTCCCAGTGTCAAAAGGTTGCGAAAAGCCGGTTATGATATCTTATCAATTACCGAAGAGTCACCAGGAATTGAAGATACTGAGGTATTGGCTTGGGCAGTGTCTGATCAACGAGTTATTTTAACCTTTGATCGTGATTATGGTGAATTGATTTATCGATTGGGTCTAAAACCACCATCAGGTGTGATTTATCTACGCTATCAACCCCTAAACCCCATCGAACCTGCCGAAAAATTGTTAATGTTGTTACAGGTTGAAGGATTAGAATTTGAAGGTAAATTTACAGTAGTTGAGCGAGAGCAATTTCGTCAGCGACCATTGCCTAACTGACCATTGATAAAGTTCAGTTAATTTAGACTTTACTAGGCTGCCTAAATCCGGATAGGGAGAATCCTAACGAATTTCTCCTAACTTATTAATTAAGGGTGAATTTCTACTCCCGACTACTGACTCCCTGCTCCCTGCTCCCTGCTCCCTGCTCCCTAGATTACCAAAGCCTTGGAATCCCACCAAGCTACTGTTGAGAATTACAACATTGAGAATATGAATAACCAAACTCGATTCAATCAAGCTCCCCCACTACCTCCTTATTATGTCGAACGTCCGGAAGTAAGCGAACCACTAAAACAAATCCTTTTATCCCAAGAAACAGCAAAAGCTGCAACTGTAGTAGTTAGTGCTATCTATGGCTTAGGAGGAATTGGAAAATCCACCATTACTGCAGCATTAGCCCATGACGAGGAGGTTCAATCCCATTTTCCTGATGGGATTTTTTGGGCAACCTTAGGTCAGCAACCTGATATCTTATCCTTTCTAAGTACGTGGATACAGCAATTAGGAGATTATGATTTCAAAGCGATTAACATTGATAGCGCTTCTTTACAACTAAAAACATTATTATTCGATAAAAAAGCGTTACTAATAGTGGATGATGTTTGGAATCCTGACCATGTTGAACCCTTTCGAGTCGCTGGGGATGGCTGTCGGGTTTTAGTCACTACCAGAGAAGCCCAGCTTAAAGATGCTATTCCCTATGATTTAGATGTGATGACTCCAAAGCAATCCTTGGAGTTATTAACGTCTTGTTTCAATAATGAGTTAACTAATCAAGAACTCGATTATGCTGAAAATTTAGCCAAAACCGTCGGCTACTTACCCCTAGCATTAGAATTAGCTGCTGCTCAAGTTAGGGATGGTATGTCTTGGCAGGAGTTACTGGGTGAGTTAGAAGATTTAATTGTTGGTGTAGAAGCTTTAGATCGATTGAAAGCGGAGGAAGATCCAAGTGACGCTAAGCGCAAAAACTACAGTCTAGTGGCTTCGTTTAATCTCAGTTTAAAGGGATTATCCGACGACGATAGATTGAAAAACTTTGCTTGGTTAGGGATACTGCCGGAGGATGTCACCATTACTGAAACCATGGCGACAACCTTATGGGATTGTAATTTAGTTGAAGCCAAAGATACCTTAAGATACTTACGACAAAAAGCCTTATTACTACCAGGGTTATCTACTACACCAGAAACTAACTATCGCCTCCATGACTTGTTACATGATTTAGCCCGTAGTCTGGTACAATCAGAGCTAGGATTATCAATACCCTCAGCTCATCAACAATTATTAGAACGTTATCAAACTAAGACCAATTTGGGATTATGGCATACCTTACCCGATGATGGTTACATCTATAACCACTTAATCTGGCACCTAGAGAAAGCAAAAAAAATTAATGACATTCATCAACTCCTGAAAGAAGAAACTCCAGCAGGAGATAACGGTTGGTATTGGCAGTGTGAGAGACAGGGAAAAACTGCTAATTTTATCAAGGATGTATCGAAAGCTTGGGCAATAGCAGCAGATAATTTTACAGAAAATCCTACAGAATCGATTAGTTTACAGTGTCGGTATGCTCTGATTACCACATCTCTCAATAGCTTGGCTGGAAATATTCCTCCAAAATTAATGGCAGCATTACTGGAGAATAATATCTGGACCCCAGCTCAAGCACTAGCTTATGTGCGACAGAGCAAAGATTCTGAAAATCAAGCAGAACGTTTAAAGGTAATTAGTGAGTATCTTCCTCCTTCTTTATTACCAGAAGTTTTAGAGGTTGCCAGAGGGATTGGGTATGAATACTACCGAGCACAAGCCTTAATTGCCATAGCTCCGCATTTACCGGAAGAGTTATTACACCAAGCTTTAGATTGTGCCAGAGGGATTGGGTATGAATACTACCGAGCACAAGCCTTAATCGCCATAGCCACCTACTTACCGGATGTGTTATTAGAAGCTTTAAATTGCGCCAGAGGGATTTCCAATGAAGAAGACCGAGCACAAGCCTTAATTAGCTTAGCCCCCTACTTACCGGAAGTGTTACCAGAAGCTTTAGATTGCGCCAGAGCAATTGGGTCTCAATCCGACCGAGCACAAGCTTTAATCACCATAGCTGCGCACTTACCGGAAGTGTTACCAGAAGCTTTAGATTGCGCCAGAGGGATTTCCGATGAATACTACCGAGCACAAGCTTTAATCACCATAGCCCCCCACTTACCGGAAGTGTTACCAGAAGCCTTAGATTGCGCCAGAGGGATTTCCAATGAACAAGACCGAGCACAAGCCTTAATCGCCATAGCCCCCCACTTACCGGAAGTGTTACCAGAAACCTTAGATTGTGTCAGAGGTATTTCACATGAAGAAAACCGAGCACAAGCCTTAATCGCCTTAGCACCCCACTTACCGGATGTGTTACTAGAAGCCTTGAATTGCGCCAGAAGGATTGGGTATGAATACCGACTAAAAGCCTTAATCGCCTTAGCCCCCTACTTATCCGAAACGTTGTTACCATCAGACTTAGATTGCATCAGAAGGATTGGGTCTGAATTCGACCGACGGTATGCTTTAAGAGACTTAGCCCCCCACTTACCGGAAAGGTTGTTACCCGAAGCTTTAGATTGCGCTAGAGGGATTTCGGATGAATACTACCGAGCACAAGCCTTAATCAGCTTAGCCCCCTACTTATCCGAAACGTTGTTACCAAAAGCCTTAGATTGCGCCAGAGAAATTGGGTCTGAATACTACCGAGCACAAGCCTTAATCAGCATAGCTGCGCACTTACCGGAAGTGTTACCAGAAGCCTTAGATTGCGTTAGAGGGATTGGGCATGAATACCACCGAGCCGATGCCTTAATCAGCTTAGTCCCCCACTTACCCGATGTGTTGTTACAGCAAGCCTTAGATTGCGCTAGAGGGATTCCGGATGAACAATACCGAGCCGATGCCTTAATCAGCTTAGTCCCCCACTTACCCGATGTGTTACCAGAAGCATTAGATTGTGCCAGAGGGATTGAGTCTCAATACTCCCGAGCCCTTGCCTTAGGAGCCTTAGCCCCCTACTTACCGGAAGTGTTAGCAGAAGCATTAGATTGTGCTAGAGGGATTCCGAATGAAGAATACCAAGCCCTTGCCTTAGAGTACTTAGCCCCCCACTTACCCGAAACATTGTTACCAAAAGCTTTAGATTGTGCCATAGGGATTTTGGATGAACCCTCTCGAACCGATGCCTTAAGAGCCTTAGTCCCCCACTTGCCCGAAACGTTGTTACCAAAAGCCTTAGATTGTGCCAGAGGGACTTCGGATAAATTGGAGCGAGCTTTAGCCTTAAGAGACTTAGCCCTCCACTTACCCAAAACGTTATTACCCCAAGCCTTAGATTGTGCTAAAGGGATTCCGTATGAAGAATGTCGAGCCGATGCCTTAATCGGCATAGCCCCCCAATTACCCGAAACATTGTTACCAGAAGCCTTAGATTGCAATAGAGGAATGGGGTCTAGATACTACCGAGCATTAGTCTTAATCAAGTTAGCTAGCCATTTTCCTCAAGTGTTACCATCAGCCTTAAATTGCGCCAGAGGGATTTCGAATCAAGAAGACCGAGCACAAGCCTTACTCGCCTTAGCCCCTCAGGTACCCAATGTTTCACTCGAAGTCTTAGATTTTGCCAGAGCCATGGAGTCTGAATCCCGCCGATCCCAAGCCTTACAGCACTTGATTAAAAACTTAACTCCTTTCGGCAAAGCCGACGCTACGCGAACGGTGGTTGATTTTCCTTTTTGGCAACAAATTCTTTATAGTTTAGCTAGTCTAACCCGTCCCAATTTTATTAAAACTATTCCTCAATTAGCGCCTTTAATCACCAAGTTTGGGGGTGTTGAAGCCCTAAGAGAAACGGTGGTAGCAGTTGAAGATGTTAGGCGATGGTGGAAATAGGGAGTAGGGAGTAGGGAGTAGGGAGTAGGGAGTAGGCAATAGGCATGCTAGCAATAGTTTTCCATCAATGTTATGGATATTTCAATAGATTGAGTTCTGAGATAAAGCGATAATCTCGTTGATTTTCAATAAGGGTAGCAGCAATTTATCCAAGCCAATGCTGTTGTCGAATTCTTCTAACCCATTCGCTACTATTTTGAGTATCTTGTCGAACAGTCCACATACCAATAAATGGTTGATTCTCTAATTCCAGAGGGTGAAGAGATGGCGTTTTTTTCGTTAAATACTGTTTTTTGAACACCTCAATGATATCGGCAATAATTTTTTGAGCGTCTTCTGGTAGTTCTTGAATATCTTTTGTTAGTTGTTCTAGGTCACGCATAAGTTTTAACAAGTATGTCCAATAACTTTATATAAATCCATTATACAAATTAATTGCTTTTTGGCTTATTCCACCACAACACCGATCAATCAACGTTAATGTCTAGCATCTCCCTCGGAAAATCGCCCTTACCCTTGTAATCTGTAACGTAAAAACTATATAGTTATTGAGCTTGTCGGGTGGGCAAAAAGATTTTGGTTATTGTGACTATTCGAGATTAGATTACTTTGCCCACCCTACTTTATTGAGCTTGTCGGGTGGGCAAAAACAATTTGGTTATTGTGACTATTCGAGATTAGATTAGTTTGCCCACCCTACTTTATTTAGCGCACTCGTGCCAATATCGCTTCTATCTGTTCTAAGGGCACGGCACCAGAGAAGGATTCACCATTCATAACAAAGAAAGGTGTGCCACTTAGTCCCAATAGTTGTGCTAGCTGCATGTCTTCTGCAATTGCACTATCAGCTACGTTTCGGTCTCGGTTAAACTGCTCTAGGTCTAAATCTAGGGCTTCGGCAATTTCAAGATATAAATCTTCTCCTAATTGCTTTTGATTAGCGAAGAGGGCATCATGGTACTGCCAGAATTTCCCTTGTTGAGTGGCGGCCCAAGCTGCTTGAGCGGCTGGCAGGGCTTGGGGATGAATTCGGATGAGGGGGAAGTGTTTGTAAACTAAGGTGACTTCATCCCCATGGTTTGCTATAAACTCCTTGACGGTGTCGTGAGCTCTGGCACAGAAGGGACACTGAAAGTCTGAGAATTCTACTAACACAATTTTATCTTCAATGGCGCTAGTGGTGGGGGAGGAACCAATGAAGGCTTGGGGATTGGTTTTGAAGCCCTGCAAGATGGCTTGCTGTTGCTGCTGACTTTCCCGTTCCAGTTGCTGCTGGTATCTCTGGACCGATTCTAGGATTACTTCTGGGTGGTTGCGGATGACTTCGAGTATTTGTTGTTCTAGTTCAGGAGTAATCTTGGCGGCTGCTGTGGCTGGCAGTGACCAGGTTGAGAGGGACAGGAGTAGTACTAATCCTGTGAGTGATAGGGCTTTCTGGAGAATGGTAAGGAGCTTAGTGACCATGATTTGCTTAAATTTAACCAAGGCATAGGGTATCTCATATGGGCCAACATGGGCAACGCATGGGTATAGCGCTACGGGCAAGGCAATAGGCATGCTAGCAATAGGCAAAAGTTGCGTGGGAAATGAAACAGGCAAGATGCCTGTTCCACCGCGAACAGTGGTCAGCGCTCAGCTTATTTAATTCAAAAGCACCTCAAGCACTGTGGCACAGGCTTCCAGCCTGTGACCTAACCCAACCCATAAGCTAATAGCTCTGAGCTATTAGCTTATGGCTCAAGTCATACTTTATTCCGATTGCAAGGGTGCATCCAAGACTTTGGTAATGCGATCGCGTGCCCCTTCTAAGTGGGCTAAGCTAGCTGTATCAAGGTTTTTCCCTTGTTTGTTCAAGGTCTTTGCGATCGCATCCCGCAATTGACGGAGTTTATACCGGGCTAACACCCGAGCATCCTCGGGAGTATTAAAGGTTTGGATAGCAATAATAAATTCAGGGAAGGTGCGGGCAGTTTCTAGACTATTGGAATTGCGCAGTGCCATGTTCACTAAAAGACTCATATACTGCCGTTGCAATCCCCGACGCAAGCTAGAGATTGGCTCAATCTTAGCTTTAGTATCTAGTTTCCAGATGCTATCTTGAACAGTGTCAAACACTTCTGCCATGGTCAAGGCTTCCCCGGAACTAGTTTTGAGTTGAGCATCCCGCAAACGAGCCAACCGTTCTGATGAAAATAAATCCCCCAGCACCATAGTTTGAATTAACATCACTCGGTCATGAATGGGATAATCTAGGGGGAAAATAGTGGGAAAAGTACCCCAGTGAGTCCAGCGAGATGGGGCTAACTGGTTGAGGAGTTGGGGTGAGAAGTTAAAGGTATCTTCTGCAAACATATACTCCCCGAGCATGGCTAGAGCCTGACGCTGTTTTTCCACAGGGATGGGTTCAAAGGGGAGTGTGCCAGTCTTGCCACCAGTGTAGTTTCGATTAAAAGTTTGTCCCCCAATATAACCAGTAAGGGACATAGCGTTTTCAAAGAAATAGGAGAAGACCGTATCAAAGCGATCGCGTAAATCCCCAGCACTTTCTTCAGGCAGGAGGTAACTGGTGTTCAAGCGTTTCCAAATTCCCTTAGCATTCTCCATTTGCCACTGAGAGTAGCGCAATGGATCACTACTAAGGTCCCAAACCTTAGCTTCTGGGTCAATAAAATCGAAAGTATCCTCATCTGTAGCATAAGATAGCCCCATTTCAGAGCCTTCAGCCGCAATTTTGCGCAGTGTGCGTAATTCTTGTTGAGGAGTCAGAGCATCAATCGGAGTGTAGCCATACTTAATCACCCACTTATCATAGGGACCAACCACTGTAGAGAAATAATCTCCCTGTTCCATTCCCTCTGGCGCTAGATTAACTGGGACATAATCCATGACTGACCCGACTAGCCCTTTATTGCGGGTAATCTCAGTATTATTCAATTCCTCTGGACTCAACATGGTGCTGCCCCGGAAATTGTGGCGCAATCCCAGAGTATGACCAACTTCATGAGCCGTCAGGTAGCGCAAATACTGATTGATGAAGGTTTTCATTTCCTCACCACTGGGCAACTGGTGGTTTACCATCGATAGAGACAATGCTCCAAACTTAGCTTGCTGAGCTGATACCATGGCAAAACATAACTCATGGTCTGGGACTTGGGTTAGTCCGCTCAGGAATTGCCCAGCTGGTAGGTTCAACTCAGCTGCTTTGCCAGGATTGCTCTTCAGGATTTCCTGCCATTTGAGGTAAGGAACTTTGATGCCATTACTACACAGGGAACCATTAAACGCGAATTGGGATAACCCAGATAATGCCTGGGATTGAGGCTGGGAAGCAATAGCCTGGTATTCCGCTTTGATCCAGCGCACCGCATTAGCATCAATAATGACATCTGCATCCAAGATTTCCCCAGTCAAGGGGTTCACTCGGGATGGACCCATAGCGATAATGCCTGGGAATGAGGGAAAAGAATTGGACCAGCGAATGGTGTTGTAGCGAATATCAGCCGGGTCCCAGGTTGCATCATCTGGCATTTGCCGCACTTCAATGGCATTGTCAAACCCTGCCTCCCGAAACGCTTCATTCCACATCAAAATCCCCTCCCGAATTGCATCTCGGTACTCCAGAGGTACAGTATTTTCAATCCAAAACACAATCGGTTCTTTTGGGGGGGATACCGTAGCAGTAGGGTCTTGTTTTTCTAAATGCCAGCGCCTGATATAACGGATAAAGGGTTGTTTGCGGTTTTGATTGGATAAATTTTGATAAGCACTGATGAAATAGCCTACTCGTTCATCCGCGAGTCGATGACGGTAACCATTGTTAGTCGGTAGTTGAGAAAAGCTATAGCGGACACTAAGATTAAATGCTCGTTGATCTGGGAGACTCCTTAAGGGAAAGAATAAATCTCCCCCACCAGAAAAGCCATAAACTGACTCAATCTCTACATTCAACGGAAATGCTTGAGCGTCACTGACATAGGATTTTTGAGGGTCTACTACATAACTACCTCCTAATATCCAAGGAAAAGCCGATGCTAGTCCAGAAAAAGACCCATCGCTGACGAGGAGTGGTGTTAAATCCACCAACAGAGTCTTTCGTTCTGGATGAATACTGGTAATGGGCAGGGAATATAGCACCGAATCACTGAAGGAACGCTTAACAGAACGCTCTTGGGGGTCACCGGGTCGAGTACGGAAGTAGATATTTGGTATTACTAAATCTATGGTCTTCTGTCGGCGGCGGAATTGGAACAAAAAATCATTAACTGGCCAACCGGTTTGGAGTCCCAACTCCCCAATTCCCGAAGCAAGGGTGACAACACATAGGAAATTTTGATTTAGTTGATCGGGCTCAATTTCTAAATAAACTTTGTCTTTTTCTTTATTGCGGTAGAGGGTGAGTAATCCTGCTAATTCTTCGGCATCTTCTACAACCTTATCAAATGGCTTTAACTTGGAATCACTACTATCTGAATCGGATAACTCCTCTGAGGGTGCCTCTGAGGGGTCTTCAGCAATTTCTGTAGTTTGAACTTGGCTATGGGCTAAGGTTAGCTGGGGCGAGTAAACAATCTGTTGATCCAACTGTTGACCCAAACTCTTGGGGGTTGGATTAGATACAGCTATGGTTTGGAGGTACAACGGGGATAGTACCAAGACGAATGCACACAGACAGAATATCAAGAACTTTAGTCTTTTCATCGATTAATCACTAATTTTGTGTTCCCAAAAAAATATAAATTATGAATTATGATAGTTATGAATGATGAATTTAAAAAAAATACACTTCAGCTCATAATTACCAAAATTTTCAATTTTAAAATTTTTTCTAGCGTTTTTTATCCTTATAATGTACCTTCAATTTTATGACAATTACTCCCTACTTTCCAAGACTAAAGTACCTTAACTAATTGATAGCTGCTAGAGTGACAACTTTTTAGTTGTTAATTAGTTTAATTGTTTTAGCTTCTGATTCGTAAGTCTTACTATCAAGAACCCAGAGCAGAGCGATGGGTTGAGATTTTCTATTTATTTTTAGTCTAAAATGGTGTGGTTTTACTATAGTGGTTTTACATAAACGAATCTATTGACTAACCCTTCAAGCACCCCGAAATTTCCACACCTTGGGTTAGTCTATATCTCTTATTGCTGTACTTTGAGCCTTGGCAGTTCAAAAATTACACTAACTTCAAGTAAAGGTATACTTTGAGCAGTCAGCTTTCACCTATTGATCAGCTATTTAATAGTCAGCTCTTGTAGCTGAAAACTTAAGCCCAGAAGTATAGTTTATTAAAAGTAGTGCCAGCTAAATTAGGTAAGCATTTAGTTAATGCGCTAAGCGCACGCTGCGCATTAGCTGAATGCTGAATGCTGATAGCTTAAACTTGATTAGCAGCGAAGCTATTGATAACACTAGACACCAAAGTCAGAACGATGGCTCCGAAAAAAGCTGGCCAGAAACCGTTTACTAGAAACGTAGCAGGAGTGAAATAGGATGCCAGGGATAGGGTGATAGCATTAATCACCAACAGAAATAGTCCCATGGATAAAATTGTGATGGGCAAGGTCAGAATCACTAGAATCGGTCTAATGATGGCGTTAACTAAACCAATGACTACTACCGCTACAGCAGCTGCACCAAAACCACTAATGGTAATTCCTGGTACCAGGTAAGCAGTAATCATTAGTGAGATAGCACTTAGCAGCCAAGTCAAAAATATATTAAGCATCGATCTCACAAAAATATCGCTCACTATGATTTTAGCGATTCTGGCGAGATTAGCCTGTAAGCTATCAGCCGTCAGCTATCAGCTATCAGCTTATGGGCTACAGATGGTGCTACTTGAGGTGCCAAAGGCAAACGGCTAACCGCTGACCACTGACCACTGACCACTGACCACTGACGGCTGATAGCTGATAGCTGAATGCTTACATTAGCCTTGTTGTCCTAAAGAGCGATCGCATTTGTTCAAGGTGCTCGCCATGATCTATTAAGCTGTAAGATGGCTGAGCAGTATTTGGTGCTAGTTACTTGGGTGTAACTCAAGTGATTATGCATCACAGTATGATTGAGTTGAACGATTCCAGCAATAAATCTTTATGTTTTTCCGGCTACTGGTTACATTCTTATTTGCGTGCTCTGTTTTTTGTTATCCCTTACCTGTTCACGCCAAGAGTATAGCCTGCGATGGGAAACAACTCGTGGGAGCAGACTTATCTGGTCAAGACTTACAGGAAGTCCAAATTAGCTATTGCAATTTGGACCAGGCTAACTTAGCAGATGCCAAATTGATCCAAGCATCTATCCAACATACTACCCTGAATAATGCTAATCTCCATGGAGCAGACTTTACCAACAGCGACACCTACAACATTAGCTTCAATCATGCAGATTTAACTGATGCCATCTTTACTGGTTCCTTACTGCAACGTGCCAGTTTTGATGGGGCTAACATCACTGGTGCTGATTTTAGTAGCACCCTGATCCAACCGGTCAGACAACGCTTAAAACTCTGCGATGTAGCAAGTGGGGTGAATCCTACCACTGGTGTGGTGACTCGTGACTCTTTAGGGTGTTGGTAACCTGTAATATCAAGTTTGGTTGAATACCTATCATCTAGGGGAGGGTGGGGAGATGGGGAGATGGGGAGATGGGGAGATGGGGAGATGGGGAGATAGAGCAGATTTTTGTTAAGGGTAATTATCCTGACATGATATAAATTGTTGACTGTTGACTGTTGATGGTCAACGGTCAACAGTCTTGATTGATCGGGCTGACTTGACCGATGGTATGCTGGATGGTGTGCAAATTTGATAACTGTGTCAGCAAGGTGCATCTGAAAACTGGTGTTGCGCTTGTGAGTCTTTGGGATGTCGATTAAACGAGTAGGTGTAATTGGTGGAGGACAACTGGCCTGGATGATGGCAATGGCTGCTAAGTCTTTGGGTATTCGGCTAGTGGTTCAAACTCCTAATGTTACTGATCCAGCTGTTTGTGTTGCTGCTGAAACTATCTTTGCTGCTATTGATGATGGGGTAGCTACCGAGCAAATGGCATCTCGCTGTGATGTGATTACCTTTGAGAATGAATTTATTAACCTCGATGCTCTGAAATGTCTGGCAAAGCGGGGAATTTGCTTTTACCCTAGACTAGAAGCTTTAGCGCCACTGTTGGATAAATATCACCAACGCTGCTATTTCGAACGGATTGGTTTACCCCAGCCAGAGTTCATCAGTCTGGAGGGGGAGGTGGGTAAGCAGGAATTAAAGTCCCTAGGCTCTTCTCGGGGCGTTGCTGAATTGAAGTATGAATCCGCGATCGTTTGGTTTTGGTCAAGCCCCCTAAATCCCCCAACTTTGGGGGACTTTCAGAGTTTTGTTCCCCCCAAAATTGGGGGGCTAGGGGGGCAAAATCATACCCAGAATCAGCAACGCCCTTCTCGGACCCCAATCAACCTGAGTCAGTTAGAGTTTCCTCTGGTGCTAAAAGCGCGACGCCAAGGTTATGACGGCAAGGGTACGTTTATTATTAAAGACAGTCATAGCTTACAGGAAATTTGGAACCAGTTAGGGAATCAGCCTGTGGTGCTAGAAGAGTTTATTCCCTTTGAACGGGAGTTGGCAGTAATGGCTGCCCGTTCTGTAGATGGGGAGGTGGTGGTTTACCCGGTGGTGGAAACTCAGCAGGAAGAACAGGTGTGTCGGCGAGTGATTGCACCAGCTCAGATTAGCCCAGATACGGTGGCGGAGGTGAATGCGATCGCAAAAACACTCCTGACTAGTTTAGACGTAGTGGGAGTCTTTGGGATTGAGTTATTCCTCACTAGCAATCACAAGGTTTTGGTTAATGAAGTGTCCCCTCGTACCCATAATTCCGGCCATTACACCATTGATGCTTGCGAAACCTCTCAATTTGAGCAGCAACTGCGAGCTGTGGTGGGTTTACCCTTAGGTAGCCCAAAGATGCATTGTGCCAGTGCAGTAATGGTCAATCTTTTGGGTTATGAGTCTTCCCAGGATGATTACCAACAGAAACGGCAGACCTTAGCCAGTTTACCAGGGGCGTTTGTCCATTGGTATGGTAAGACTGAATCCCGTCCAGGACGTAAGTTAGGTCATGTCACAGTTTTGAGTGATGGGAATTCTGTACAAGAGGTAATTGAGAAGGTTGAATCGGTTTGGTACGGTTAATATCCTGTTGAACGCGCACGCGTGGCCTTTTGGCCAAGGTTGAAGGTTGAAGGTTCAAGGTTAAAAAGTTGAAGGTTATAGTTGCGTAGGGTGCTTTAGGGAAGGGCTTGCCCTGATTTTCCGCCTCTTCGCCCCTGGTTGGGAGAGCCCGCCCCGTAACGCACCACTGGTTGAAGTCTTGATGCAGTAGGGTGGGCAAAGTAATCTCCGACAAGAATACTCATTTGAACCAAACAGTTTTTGCCCACCCTACAAGCTACCTACTCCCTACTTGTTGAACAATGTAGCTATAGTAGTTTGCAACTATGTTGACACTCCCCGCCCTATAAGAGCGGGGATTCTTAGTTCATCGACATGCCTTGTCTTGATGCAGTCGCTCATGGGGGAAACCCCCAAGACCGCGCTGCATCGCTAAAATTAGTTATCCAGCAAAGGCAATATTTAAGCCCAATATCCGTTTAAAAACCAAATACCTAGCCTAATTTAACTAACCCCAGTGGGCTTATCTCCCTAAGCGTTGAGTTTTCTCAGTTTCCGTGTGCCGGAGACGAAACCTTAGAAGAGTGGAGCCTTTATGGTTAGTCGGCTATGGGTAAAAGGGTTAAAACTTTTTGATTAAGGCTCCACTCTTCTTACGGTAACTTCTAACCCCACGGTACTTTTTATTTTTCAAGGTTTGCTTTACTGGTTTTCGGTATCCGCGCTTGATCCATACGTTTTTAATGAGGTTTTTCGCGCCTCATGTACTAGCATCGCAAAACGCTCGTAGGTTTTATGACAGTACCGACGAATCCTGTCTGTGCTAGGCTACATCCTAATTATAGCAAAAGAATCGTGCATCCGCCGAACGAAGGACGGGGCTTGAGACCCAAATTTTTGGTCAAGGAGGAAATTATAGGGGTCAAAAGCCTTACGTAGCTGGGACAATCGCCTCAAGTTGTCCGTCAGGTTATACTGCTAGCAACGGTCTTTGTTCAGCTAACTAATTTACTCTGCCCCAGCTGAAGCGTGAAGCTGGTTGAAGGTTGAACGCGCACGCGTGGCCTTTTGGGCAAAGTTAACTGCTTAAAGGTTATAGTCTTGATGCAGTAGGGTGGGCAAAGTAATCTAATCTAGAATTATTAAAAGAACCAAACTGTTTTTGCCCACCCTACAAATTCCCTACTCCCTACTCCCTACTCCCTACTCCCTTTGCTAAAGCAGTAGATAACTGGCGTAAGCGATCGCTAACTTCTAAATTCACTTCATGAGCCTTTAAATCCTCTGGCATTTCAGCCATTAGTAAGGGATTTTCTGCTAACCATTCATTCTGGGCTACTCCTCGCCACACAGCTTCATATCGAATAAAGCGATCGCGCAATTCATCCAGTTCCTGTAGGCAAAATTGCCCAAACCCTGCGGCCTCAAAAATAGCCGAACGCAAATAGGTTTCAAAGGCTTTGAGATCCGTTTCAAGTTCCAATATCACCTCCTCCGCTGAATTGGTAGGTTTTGGTGGCACATCCCCAGAGACGTCACGAATACCTAATAGCTCATGGCGAAGCTTGGGATCATAGAGCAACTTTGACCCACGATTTACATATCGTTTTAGCACGCTGAAAGCCTTCTCTTCCCCACTGTAGTAATTATCGACTAGTTCTATATCGGCTCCCAGTCGTTTCACAATACGCTGACGAGTTTCACTACCTAAAGGGCCAGGAATTAAGGAGTCGGCAACCGGACGTGCAAAGCGAAGAAATAACGCCGTCAAACTTCGACTTAAGACTTCCACAAACTCCTCGGGATTACCAATCAGTCGCTGCTCTAATTCGTGACTTTTCCAGAGTAACTTGGTCAGATAGTCAACTCACTTTAATGCTTCTTCCTTGATTTCCAGAGCAAGTTGATGAGCAATATCTACTAAGAGGGTGCTAATGGTACCAGAAAGTTCTTTACGCCAGTTATAGTCAGTTACTTTAGCATCAAATACACCGGCATTAGTTTCCTTAAATATTCGCTGTTTTCTTTGTTCGTTATCGGTCTTGATTTATTCAATTTTGGTTTCAATATCCTGGAGATATCGAGACCGAAATTTTTCTACGACATCTGACGTGAGCGATTCTTCCCCTGCTGCCGTAGACTTGCGAATATTATCATTATAATAGTCGCTTAGGTCTGCTTTAATCGTTTTCCACTTTTCTTCCCACCACTGGGAAAATTCAATCCGACGTTGATTTTATTGTAATCGCTTGGCTTCCGCTGGATTCTCTGAATAACGCTTACTAACGATTTCAAAAATTTCTTTTGATGTTGTTAGTATGTTGGTGATTAAAGCGTCACAACGTTTTTCTAAAACAGTAACCCTTTCATTATTAATATAATCAGTAATGCGAGCCTTGATTTCCTGGATACCAGTCGCTTCCTGTCTTAAGGCTTCCTCGTATTCGATACCTGTCAGAGAGTTAAGCTTAGTGAAAATTTCTTCAGGACTGCCAACTGATTCCACGGTTTGTTGATTGGCCAAACCATTTAAGACTAAATAAGCTCCCGCTGAACCGTGGACAATTCGCTGAGGAGGTAATTGTGCGCGTCGATACCAATCTTTTGATGCTACATCCAGATGTTCTTTAAGAGCTGCTGGACTAGCAAACTGATCAATCCGACTCAAGAAAACAAACAGTTTATCTGCAACTTTTACATTCTTGTCACCCTGCTCAGTAAACTCAACAATTTGAAGTTCTGCACCCCGAATACTAGAAAATTGCTGCACCACAATGACAGCATCACAATCTGAGAGCATTTCTCTAGATTCCTCTATATGCTTGGCTAAACCTGAGTCTAATCCAGGCACATCATAGAAAACAATCCCCTCAGCTTGGGCGAGTTTATTGGTATACAGTCTAGCTTCTAATACTGCATGGGCGTATTGCTCATCAGCAACATACTTGTTAAGGTCTTTGTTAATGTCTTCAAGGCGAGTAAATGGGATAGTTTTCCGACCTTCGCTACGAACTTGTCTTAAGGTATCTTGATATTTTAGGATTGTCTCTAAATCTTGTTTAGCTCCATCTCTATGCTTAGAATTACTCTTAGACTCTGACTCCAGTTCATGCAATAGACTAGTAAATTGTTCTTCAGTTTTAGGCTCAACTTCTAGCCTTTGCTGAGAATCTTCTTCAACGGAATAAATTTGTGTCGTTGTAAAAGTACAACGTCCAGCTTTTGCTGGCAGTAAATCACAATCTAACCAGGCATTGACAAATGTACTTTTTCCCGCCTTTTCCAAACCCACAACAGCAATCCGAAATTCTCGCTTCTTCAAGCGTTCAAGCTGACGACGAGCGGGTTTTTCTTCTTCTAAAAGAATCTCTTTGAGGTGAGCAGGAACTCCCGCTTGAGGAAGCCTGGCTAAATCAACGGCGTGGCGAAGCACAGTTAAGGCGTCACCCAAACGAGTTTCATAATAGGATGAAGCAGTTTTCCAATCCATTTTTATAATCTATTGTAATTCCTTAAGCACAGATAAAAGTTTCTAAACCATCTAGGTTGGTAAGACGAGCAATTTTCTGGATTTCAGCACCGCCATCAGGTAGCTTCTTCTTAAGACTGTATTTGGACTCCTGAGCAATCATCCCTTCACCTTCAGGAATTATCAGCTGGATATAAGCATATTCTTCACTGGAATAATTGATACTTTCTGTACTGAGATTGAGGTTTACTTTCTGGTCAATAGCTTGGACTGAACCATCACATAAAAAATAAGACGCAGAGGATATAAGTTCTTGAACACGATTTGAAGAAATCAAATCACCTGGATTTAAGCCACTTAATTGATGAGAAGGAACAACTAAGCACAAAACAGAAGGCTTTCTTTGTTGTGGAGAATCAATTATAGGTTCAGGTGAATCTATAGTTTTTTTTCTACCTTCTTCGGGTAACTTTATTTTATTTTTATTTTTATTTTTATTTTTATTTGCTTTCCTAATTATCTCTGATTGATTTTTTGAGAAATATAAAAAATATAATGCAATAAGGATAAAAGCTACAGGAATAATTACTGTAAAAATTTCTGTGCTATCTTTAACCGGAACAAAGTTTTTAATTAATTCTACTGTTTGATTTTCCATATCCTCTTTTAGTTTTGCAAATTCATTTGGTAAAGGAATTTTAAATATAGATAAATCCTTAATTGGACTGAACAAGAAAGGTTTACAAAATTCAATATCCTTGTTGAGAGTCGATTTTTTATTTATGCCAAAATAGTGACAAATATCTTCACTATTCTCTGGGTCTAGATAAGCGATAGCTGCATATAGACAGCCCCGATCACGATTTTTAATAGCCGCATAAATTTCCTTGAACTGCTCTTGATAAGTTGCTAGGGGGTCTTGGTAGTCTTGATTCATTTCATTTTAGTACTATTGCTAAAATAATCCTGAAAATTAGTAACTTAAACAGGTTACTTTATTAGCTTACAAAATCAAGATAAACTACCTGAAAACTTTTCCACCTTTCTTAATATTATCCTCAAGTTGTTTAGCTTCCTGGTGTAGCGGATTCCAGATCGATAAGTCTTGTTGATGAGAGAGTTTAGCTTGATCGTGGGCTTTGTCGAGCCGCTCTTGATAACGGTCTACAATTTCTTTTTGAGAAGATTCAACTCCAGTTATAAAGCTATTGATTTGAGATATAAACCAATCGGCAACCTGACGATAAATTTCTACTTCTGCCTGATTTTTTTGCACTAGCCATCCTTTCAGGATGTCTTCGGTTTTTGGTAACTGAGCATTATCACTAGAGCGTTCTTTGGTTTCGATATAGTATGCTATTCTTTTCCAAATCCAGAGAGACCACCAGTCTCTTTTATATTTCGGAACTTCAACATAGTCTAACCATGTCCCTTCCACAATTGGAAATCCTGCTTTAAATTCAAAGTTTGGCTGAAGTTCAATATCAATCTTTACCAGTTGTGACTTGGAAAAGCTAATCCCTATATTAGGGGCAATACTGCTCATTCCTTCTTCCAGAATAGATAAGTAAGCATTCAACAAGGTTTCCAAAGCATCACGCACTCTCCTCATTTCTCGCTCTAATATTTTTTTTACTGCTTCATTGATCAAAAGCTTCAAGATATCAGCTAACTGATTCAACTTATCATTGAGCTTGCTAAGATTACTTTTTTCTTGGTAAGTACGTGCTTCGATCTCCTTGCCGTTCTCAGCTACTTCAGGAGAATACCCTAAGTCAATTAAATCGTCAATTGTTCTTTCTAAAAGATTAAACATGGTTGGATTAGCAGCTTGAAGGGTTTTACTGTTTAAGCAGAGTTTGCCGTTATCCAAAGACTCAATTACAGGTTCCAATATTTCCTCTACCCCTTCTGTCATGGCTTTTCGCCATCCATAAAGGGGAACTAAGCTGTCTGCACGCTCTTGATAAGAGCTTTCTCTTAGTTCGCCAATAATACGGGCAATAATCTGATCTGCTCTTGCTCTAGGATCGGGTAACTCTTGCTCTAGTGAAGCGATTTGGTTACTTTCCTCCATTAAACCTTTTAGAGCATTTTCAATTTGTTCAAAAGGGCCTCTTAGTTCTTGAGCTTTTTGTAAAATAAATTGACTGATGTCTTGCCGGATTCGAGCAATATTATCACATTCTTTTTGGTAGTTTTCTTCTGAGCTATTAATGAAAGCATAAGTGGTTTGTATAGCCCACTCTACTACTGCATTACCTGCTTTAGCTTTAAAGCGGTCTACAATTTGTGGAATCACTAATTGTGGAAAATGTTGATCGATATGCTCTTTCAGGTATTTATGAAATTCCTCTGCGTAAGAGGCTTCCCAAACAGTCTGGGCAACACGATGGCGCTCATGGTGTTCCCATCGCTCTACTTTTCTGGGTAAATCTTCTATAATATCTTCTGGGATTAAGAAGTTAAACATACTGTCGATTTTTCGAGATGCTTGATTGCTTTCTTGCTGATTATTCCTCTTCATTTTAATCGACAATAGAGCTGGTAAAGCACTCATTTTGATGACTTTTAAAGCACTAATATCTTCTTGATATTCTTCTAGCTCCTTGGTTAACTTCTGTTTGATATCGTGAACAGTTCTTTTGAAAAAATCTCTTTCACTATCCGGCCAGTTTTGATCTTTACGAAACTCATCAATCCGATTCAGCACAAAGAGCATGCGGGCTGGTGAGCCTCCTAGCTCTTTGACCTGATCAACAACTTCTTGGAGTAAGTTACTAACTTTTTGTCTATCGGTTTCTGCACTATTATAGGTAACTATACATAAGGCTTCTTTACATTTTCTAATCACAGAGCCATTCCCTTCATCGCCCACATGAGCTAAACCGGGAAGATCCATGATTCGCACTTTGGTTTTTTCAGGCAAATCAAGCAGTTTAGGATTGGCTACAAGCCGGAAAGGGTAATATATCGTTGCTTGTGGACAAGTAACACTGGTTTTTCCGTCTCGATTAGCTTGAAGATAGGACTTCATTGCTTGGTCTAAACGGTCATAAATGTCTTGGTCTGTAAGATTTGGCCATTCTCCACATTCCCAAATTGCCCCTGGAGTTTGATCAATTTTCAGAGATTTGGTTTCACTGTATTCTACAATCACGACCCCTGCACTCATTTCTTGTACAGCAACTGGAACAATTTCTGCCCCACACAAGAAGTTGACCAGGGTACTTTTACCACTGCTAGTTGTCCCGGTTGTCGCTAAGGTAAGAACCGGTTCACTCAGTTCTTTCATTAATGCACTTACCGCTATCTGGAATTCGAGGTTTAAACCTTCGAGTTCAGTATGGTACTCTGGGGGTAGCTGCTCACGGATATGCTCCTGAAAACTACACCATTCCTTGTTAATATTATTGATTGATTCTTCAACAGCTTCAAAAATATTTTTGATGTTGCTTCTCATTATGCTCAAAGCCTTTAGTGTTGAGTTGTAACGATGGTATATAAACTACTCTGACCTTAAAAGTAGCGGAAAACATCCGATAGGGATTATTTCTTTTTTATTAAGCTTTTAGTTGGTTTTTAAATAGCTCTTAATCTAAGAGTAGCCTAACTTAATATAAGACTGTCAAGGTAAATGGCTAAATGAAATATTTGTGAATCCAGGCAAGGATAATGAAGAAATTACTATTGGATTATTGGTGATGATAGAGTATAGGGTTGGGTGCATCTCATTTTTGTAAAAACATCATTAATAAAGCATCCCATTTAGGTAAGCACAGCGTAAAGAAAGAATTTTAGGAACATTTTCAATATTCCATTGTGAGCCTGATATTTTAACTCGCATTCCTATT